>NZ_JBQSVM010000028.1:0-41595 GCF_052376235.1 Psychrobacter sp. AOP7-A1-24
ATTTTGGCTCTGCTGTTCAGCACTTTCTGTATGTTCAATAGTTTTTGTAAACGTCCTCTTGCTCATACGACACTCTGAACAATATCAGCATCTGTACCGCTACTCACTGCTGAAATGTTTGGAAAGTTGTTATGCGAGCCACTTACTAGAGCGTTTTGATTGTGCATGACTGCATTTATCTCTGCCATGATACCAAGTGCCAATGCTTCAGGACCGTCACCACCCAGCTTATAACCAATCGGATAGTGTAATTTATGGATGCCAGCATCCAAAATAGTAGGATTGCTAAGATTCATGCTGATTTCATTAATCAAGCGCTTAGTACGATAGCGTGGCCCCAACTGTCCTAAGTACTTATAATTGTCTGGATGCTTCAGCAGTATCGCTAGGCGAGCACGATCTTGACTCAAGCTGTGTGACATTAGCGCGACTGCTGCGTTATTACTCAGCTTAAGCAAAGTTTCACTGTCACCTAAAGGTAACGACATCACAGCGTCTGCTTGAGGAAACCGCATACGAGTTGCATATTGCGCGCGACTGTCTATAACTGTCACATGCCAATCTTGCAATTTAGCCATGGTCACCAGTGGCATTACATCATTACCTGCGCCGCAAATTAATAAACGCAATTGTGGTTGCAGGCGTTGCACGATCCACTCTGTTGTTACCTCACCATTTTCCACTGTCATGTATTCGGCATTATTATCAGACAATTTATATTGTGCTAGTTCTTCTGCGGTATCGTAGAGTGTACTTGAAGGATTTATTTCCTCTTGTTCTGAAATATCTCCTACACTACACTGTTCATCTAGATTAACCCGCATACCGATTTGCACATCATCACTGCTTCGCGATACAACATCTTGATGCTGATAGTCGTTAGCACGAATTAAAGTCGCCACAGTAATCGGCTGCTGAGTACGCCGAACGTTATGGATTAACTCTAACAATGGCTCAGCCGTTGCTAGTCGCTCAAACAATATATGTACTCGTCCATTACAACCCAGTCCAAAATTTAGCTCATCGAAGTCTGCGTCATCTAAATCGTCATCTAAGTCATTGTCTAAACTGTCATTTAAATCTCTATCTGTCTCGTCATGTATATCAGACTTAGTTTCGTTAACGCCTGCTTGCGCTTTACCATCGTCAGCGTATTCAATGTCATCACCAGTTTGATAAACCTGCACATTGGCACCATTACGCGTAAGCCAAAAAGCACGTTTGATAATATGCGGCTCCAAGCAACCACCACTAATCATCCCAACTGAGCGATCATCCTCACAGATGAGCATCATCGCGCCAGCACGGCGATACGCTGAACCCTCGGTACGTACGACTGTTGCCAATACAGCATCAATACCTTGCTGCTGAGCTTTGCTTGCCAGCCTAAGAATGTCAGCGACCTGATTCATAACACCTCTTATTTGATAATTACTTTCTTGATAATGACAGTACTGCTGATTAAGTTATAAAAACCCGCTCATTAAGCGGGTTCCTGTCGTACATATAGCTTAAAAAATTACTCTGGCATCTCGTAAAGCAGCTTGTCGAGCGTAATCGGAAAATCATAAACACTTACGCCAACGGCATTGTATATAGCATTAGCAATCGCAGCGGCAGCGCCGGCAATAGCCGTCTCACCAATACCTTTGATATGCATTGGGTTGGTATAAGAATCATCCTCTTCGACCAATATCACATCTAACTGCGGTACGTCGGCATTGACTGGTACGTGGTACTCGGCAAGGTCATGGTTACACAGACGACCGTCACGTTTGTCGTGGATGATCTCCTCCATCAATGCTGAACCAATACCAAATACCATGCCGCCATAGCATTGTGAGGTTGCAGTTTTGTGATTAAGAATACGACCTGCTGCAAATGCACCCGTCATACGTTTTACTCGGATTTCACCCGTGACTTTATGCACGGCTACTTCAGCGAAATTGGCACCAAAAGATGATTGACGATACTTTTTACCATTTTTACCTGGCTTTATCTGTCCTTTAGCACTAACTTTTTGCTCCTCATAACCTGCGACTACCTCGGTAAGCGCATATGACTCTTTATTCTCAAAATTATACTTTTCTGTTTCTGACAGTGTTTTTTCTTCTAATGCGTTCTCTGAAGTTGTATCGTGCTTGCCTACTTGCTTAATTTGACCATTATCCAGTTGTATCGTATCAGGATATAAGCCGACTTTTTCTGCTAGCATTTCACGTAGCTGCTCACAAGCTAGATATACTCCGCTACCTGCGCTCGCCGCACCCCAACTACCACCAGAACCTGATGCAGGTGGTAAGGCACTATCACCTAATTTCATCTCGATATGGTCAATGGGTAGCCCTAGTAAATCTGCAGCTACCTGAGAAAACACGGTATAAGACCCTGTACCGATATCTGTCATATCTGTTTCTATAACCGCCTTAATACCAAGTGCTTTTGATTTGTCGATTTGCAGCGTTGCTCGCGCTTCAGACGGTTGCAGCTGGTTACCACGTGCTGCCGCAGCCATCCCTGTCCCTATCCACCAGTCGCCTTCTAACTGACTGGCAGGCTTTGCGTTTCGCTGACTCCAACCGAACTGCTCAGCACCTTGCTCCATACAAGCAATCAGCTGACGCGTCGAAAATGGAATGTCTTTACTAGGGTCTTTTTCGGGTTCATTACGGCGACGCAGCTCTATAGGATCAATATCTAACTGCGCGGCCAACTCGTCCATTGCACATTCAACAGCAATCATACCGACCGCTTCACCAGGTGCTCGCATTGAGCCTGATAGCACTTGGTTCATATCGACCATTCCATAATTTACACGGCGGTTTTTACCGCGATATAAGTAATGAGTAGATAAGGCAGTTGGCTCAAAGAACGCTTCGTCTGGCAAATTGCTAGCAATGGTATCGTGTATCAAAGTATCGATAACACCATCGCAGTCACAGCCAATCGCAATGCGCTGCCGAGTGTTCGAGCGTCTGACCGTTGCTTCCATCACCTGTGGACGCGTCATTGTAATCAATACTGGACGACCAAGCTCTTTTGAAGCAATGGCAGCTGCGATAGATTCAGGGGCGATACCGAGCTTGCTACCAAAACCACCACCGACATAGTGCGCGATTAGCTGAACTTGATCTTTGTTTAAGTCTAGCGCATCCATCACTTGCTGCTTACAAGACGCAAGCATTTGATTGGCTGTATAAAGAACGAGCTTATCGCCTTCCCAGTGGGCTAATGTTGCGTGCGGCTCCATCGCCGAGCTGTTTTGACTCGGTGTATGATAAAAACGATCTAGTGTCACCTCAGCATCAATCAATCCTTGCTCTGGATCGCCTTGGACATAGTTTTTATCAGGGCCTTTTTTTTCATCGACTTCATGGGCGTTGGATAACTCTTTAGTAAAATTCAATGCCGCTTGGTCAGTCTCATCTTTATAAGTGACTTTAAGTGCGTTCGCTCCTTCCGTTGCTGCCTCAAAGGTTTCAGCGATGACCACTGCAATAGGCTGACCATGATAAAAAATCTCAGTCGCTCCCTGCTTCGGCGCTTTTTTTAATCCACCTTGCTGTGAATTACGCAAAAAGTGCTTAGGATCTGTCACAACCTTGATAATATCAGGAATGCAGTCTAAAGAACTGCTATCGATATTCTCGACTTGGCCTTTGGCAATGGTTGCACCGACCAAGACACCGTACGCTTTATTGTCTAAATAGATTTCGGCACTGTAAGGCGCTTGACCACTAACCTTTAGCGAACCGTCAACACGGTTGATAGGCTTACCAACCAATTTGCTCGCTGTTGTACTAAACAAAGACTCAACAGGCTCATCCATGATCATTTTTTTGGTCGGCTCTGACTGAGTTATTGATTCAAATAATAACATGATTATGCTCCCTCGCTCGCTAGTGCGCGCTGAATGACTTGTTTTAGTAGGCGACGCGTCAACGGTATCTTGAAGTCATTCTGACCATTACCTTTAGCATCCTTCAATAACAAATCAGCGGCTTGCGCGATAACGTCATTATTGCCATCGGTATTCGTTAATAATGCCTCAACTTCTTCGTTACGCCATGGCTCAGTACCGATACCACCAAATGCCAGTCGTACCGTCTTTAGATTGCCGCTATCATCAGTGTCTATCACTGCGCTACAGGATACCAGTGCAAAGGCATAAGAGGCGCGATCTCGCACTTTGTCATAGGTGTGCATGCCTTTGATAGGTGCAGGTAACACAACGTGAGTAATTAACTCGCCTGCCTCTAGTACGTTTTCGATATGCGGCGTATCTTTTGGTAAGCAATAAAAATCTTTAACATCAATAGTGCGAGTCGAGCCGTCAGGTTTGACTGTCTCGATAGTGGCATCCAACAAGCGCATGGCCACTGCCATATCAGACGGATGCTGAGCAATACAGGCATCGCTCGTACCTAAAATAGCCAGCGTACGGTTCTCGCCATTAATAGCAGGACAACCTGTGCCCGGCTCTCGCTTATTACAGGCGCTATCTGTTTGATAGAAGTAGTAACAACGGGTGCGCTGTAAAAAATTACCACCAGTCGTTGCTTTGTTACGCAGCTGACCTGTCGCCCCTGCCAAAATCGCTCGGGACAATACTGGGTAATTTTCAATAACATCAGGGTGCGCTGCCAAATCGCTATTGGTCACAAGCGTACCGATACGCAAACCACCGTCAGCAGTGGTTTCGACTTGTTCTAATTCCAAACGAGTAATATCGACCAATTTAATTGGCGTCTCGACCTCCAGTTTCATCAAGTCTAATAAGTTGGTACCACCTGCGATAAAAGAAGCCTCTTTATCACTGGCAGATATCGCGGCTTGCTCTGGTGCATCAGCACGGCTATATTCGAAGCGTTTCATGAGTGGCCTCCTGTGATACCAGTCGCTGTCTTACTATTTGTCGTATTGTTATCTGCTGAGGCCTTGCCAAGTTGCGCCTCACTCGGTGGCGGTGACCAAATACCTGTGACATTTGAGGTTTGCGCAGCGTTGTCTGTGGTTTGAATACTAGACTCTGACACTTCATTTTCAAGCACTTGTGAAATAGCTTTGATGATGTTCGGATAAGCTGAACAGCGACAAATGTTACCACTCATTCGCTCAGCAATTTCTTGTACAAGGAAACCATCAGGATTTTGCAAATCTGTGCTGACATGGCTTGGCCAGTTTTGTTTTACTTCTTCTATCAATGCAGTCGCTGAGCAAATCTGACCGGGTGTGCAATATCCACACTGAAAGGCGTCATTGTCTTTAAACGCTTGCTGCAACGCCGATAGTGAGTCTGGCGTTCCGATGCCTTCAATCGTGGTGATGTCATCGCCATTATGCATAAGAGCGAGCGTCAGACAGGAATTGACCCGTCGTCCATTGATAAGCATCGTACAAGCCCCGCATTGACCGTGGTCACAGCCTTTTTTGGGTCCAGTGATTTGCAGGTGCTGACGACAGACGTCGAGCAGTGTCGTACGGGTATCAAGATTTTCAAGCTGATAATCTTGCTTATTGATTGTTAAAGTCAAAGTAGACATGCTGGCTTCTCGCTGGCAGATGAACATAATAAAAAGCTGAAATACGCTTTAAAAAGAGAGCGTCGATAAATTTATTATGGCGTATGAAAAAAATTGTTTTGTTTTTACTTTGTAGGGATTCCAGTGTAGTTTTTAATCTACTAGACTCTAGAAATGTTAGCGCTACTAATAGGTGACATATTGTTTATCTTCAGTTTTTTACGTGATATCAGAGAGAGTTCCGATAAAAAAAGCCCCATAAACGGCAAGTTCATGGAGCTTTCAAATAGCTTTTTTCTATATAGAATTTGCTTACTGTATTTCTTAAATGCAACCTTTACGTAGCTAGCAACTGGCTACGCTTTCATGATAGTCGTTTTTTCATTAAAGCGTGATTTTGGTAACTCAGTATTAAGATCACCTTTACTACAGTAACCAAACGAAACGACCGCCACAGCAGTGTGACCTTTAATACGCAAATAAAACGCTTTTGTACTGTAATGCCGTTTTATCGCCTTAGCAATATTTTTCACCTGTGACTTCATTGTTGATATTAAGTTTTTATTCCCTCTCAGCGAATTTCTTCTTTAATTATCATTTCAACGAAGCCGCTCTGAATAAAAGCATATTCTAGGAATATGCCTGCTTGGCTAAGTATACGTAGATTTTATTATTACCGAGTCAACGTATCGAAAGAACGCCTACTTACTCGTTAATAATAGTTACAATTACGCTATCGAATTGGCGACTTAGACGGCGCAGACTACATTGTAATCACTTAGTCATTCTCTTAGTATGAACTGACTTGCTACCTAATCATTAAGTATATCTACTTGATTCCAACTAATACGCTACTATCTATACACCCCAAATAAAACATACATAATAGTATCTGTGAGGAAATATGAGCACATCAGAAAAACTGCTCCGAATAGACATCGTTTCAGACGTCGTTTGCCCTTGGTGCGTCATAGGCTATCGTCAATTAGCAGCAGCACTTGAGCAAACTAACACAGCTCACACCATCCACTGGCACCCATTTGAGCTAAACCCAAATATGCCAAGCGAGGGTCAAAACCTACGCGAACATATTATTGAAAAATACGGCTCTACTAAGCAAGAATCAGATGCTAGCCGAGTCAGAATGACTGAAGCTGGTTCCGAAGTTGGTTTTGAATTCAATTTCAACGATGACACACGCATGCACAACACTTTTAATTTGCATCAGCTGCTACATTTCGCTGATCAACAAGGCCGCATGCATGAGTTAAAACAAGCGTTATTTGCCGCGCATTTCACCAATAACAGAGACATCTCTGATATCAATGTGCTTGCCGATATTGCAGCAGAGACTGGGCTCGATCGTAGTGAATCATTGGCGGTATTAGAAGGTCAGTTCTTTGCAAATGAAGTTCGAGCAGAAGAGCAGCACTGGCAACAGCAAGGCATCCAAAGTGTACCAGCGATTATCTTTAATGAGCGTCATCTGGTCAGCGGCGCCCAAGGGGTCGAGAACTACATCAGTATATTAGAGCAATTGGCAAACATGACTGAATAAATCGCCTAACGTTATAAAAATGTCATTCTATAAAAGGATTGTTTATGTCTTCTGAACGCTTCCCCTCGATTATTGTGTTTGACGTCAATGAAACATTGCTCGACATCGACACACTAATGCCTTTATTCACGCGCGTCTTTGGTGAGCAAATAGTACTAAGAGAGTGGTTCGCTCAGCTAGTATTGTACTCACAAACCATGACATTGTCTGGTCTCTATACGTCTTTTGGCGAACTTGGCGTTGGGGCGTTGCAAATGGTTGCTGATATTAGACAAGTGACTTTGACAGACGACGACATCAATGAGTTCAAAGAAAGAATGAGTGCCCTGCCTGCTCATCCTGATGCTGCGCCTGCACTGACTCGTTTGCGCGATGCAGGGTTCCGACTGGTCACACTGACCAACTCAGCGAGCAGCACCTCTCCAACGCCACTAGAAAAAGCAGGTCTCAGTCAGTTCTTTGAGCAGCACTTCAGTATTGAGCCTGTTGGCAAGTTTAAGCCCGCACCTGAAACGTATCAGTTGGTGGCTGAGACATTAGATGTTGACATGTCAGAGATGTGTCTTGTTGCTTGTCACCTTTGGGATACTATAGGTGCTCAAGCGGCTGGTTGTCGCGGTGCGTTTTTGACCCGTCCTTATAATGCGATGCTGAACGCGCCCAATGTACCAGTTCCAGATTTGACCGCATCAGATTTATCGGTACTAGTCGATCAACTTATTAGCAAAAAAAGTGCTTAATACATCCAGCTAATAGGCTGTGTTTAGGCATAACGTACAAAAAAAGCTGCTTCAATATTGAAGCAGCTTTTTTCGTTTTAAAAGTATAATGTGAAAGCGATGACTACCATACAATAGCGTTAATATGTTCGTCAAAAACCCTACATCATAAAAGACTATGCATCGTAAAGCACCACACTTAAAAATTGACGACCGTACGAATACTTTCACCTTTGTGCATCAAGTCAAACGCTTCGTTAACGTCTTCTATTGGCATCGTATGAGTGATGAAATCTTGTAATGGAATCTCACCCGCTAGGTAGCGCTCGACATAACCTGGTAGTTCTGTGCGACCTTTTACACCGCCAAATGCTGAGCCTTTCCAAACTCGACCAGTCACTAACTGGAACGGACGAGTAGAAATTTCTTGCCCAGCACCAGCCACACCGATGATGACCGATTCACCCCAACCTTTATGACAGCACTCTAGCGCTGAACGCATGACATCAACGTTACCGATACATTCAAATGAATAATCAACACCGCCATCAGTCAACTCAACGATCACTTCGTGAATTGGTTTGTCATAGTTTTTAGGGTTGATAAAGTCAGTTGCGCCTAGCTTTTCGGCCAACTCAAACTTGCTTTCGTTAATATCAATTACGATGATACGGCTGGCTTTTGCCATAGCAGCGCCAATCACGGCTGACAGTCCGATACCGCCCATACCAAAGATAGCAACCGTTGCACCCTCTTCGACTTTTGCAGTATTCATGACTGCACCCATGCCGGTAGTCACACCACAACCGAGTAAGCAAACCTCTTCTAATGGGGCTTCTTTATTGACTTTGGCCAAAGAAATTTCTGGTAAAACCGTGTACTCAGAGAAAGTTGAGCAACCCATATAATGATAGATAGGCTCGCCATCTTTATAGAAACGCGTGGTACCATCTGGCATCAAGCCTTTACCCTGAGTCTCGCGTACTGCCGAGCAAAGATTGGTTTTGCCTGAGCGGCACATTTTACAGACGCCGCATTCTGCTGTGTATAACGGAATGACATGATCGCCGACCTGAACGCTGGTCACGCCCTCGCCCACTTGCTCAACGATACCGCCGCCTTCATGGCCCAAGATCGAAGGAAACACGCCTTCTGGATCTTCACCAGATAAGGTAAAAGCATCTGTGTGGCAGACACCGCTAGCGACGATTTTTACCAATACTTCGCCTTTACGCGGTAGCATGACGTCTACTTCTTCGATAGATAGTGGCTGGTTTGGACCCCACGCGATGGCTGCTTTTGATTTAATAAATTTATCGGACATAAAAATCTCTCTTTTAATTGATTGTTATTTATGGGTAATGACACAACAGTTTTGCTATAAGTACAAGCAGTTCTAATAAATTACTAATGCATGTTAGCGTTCACTATATCTACAGTTAAAACAAATAAAGATAGACTAAGCCGAGCTTATCTTGCCTGCCCTTTATAGGCAAGCATCGATGATAGTAAAACACCACTTTTTTACATTGATACTAACCATTATATTTGTTTCTGAGCTGATAACAATATGCTATATTTGCAAATATCTTTTACATACTGGTAATAATCATGCGCTGGGAAGGGATTAGTGAGTTTGTCTACGTAGCAGAATATGAGAGCTTTACGCGTGGTGCGAAAGAGCTTGGCATCTCGACTGCACAAGTCAGCCGCCAAATCAGCGCACTAGAGAAGCGCTTAAATATAAAGCTACTATATCGAACCACGCGCAGGGTCTCACTGACTGAAGAAGGCCGTGTTTTCTATCAGCACTGCCGCAGTGTGCTCGATGGGTTAGATGCGGCTGAGCAAGCCGTCAGTAACTTACAATCAAAGCCCCAAGGCAGGATAAAACTAACGGCGCCTGTGACTTACGGTGAGCAGCAGTTGTTACCACTCATCAATGATTTCATGATGCAGTATCACGATATCGAAGTGACTGCCTTTTTGAGTAACCAGAAAGTCGATTTGATTGAAGGGGGTTATGATTTGGCCATTCGTATTGGCAAACTGCATGACTCGACGATGATGGCAAAGAAACTTAGCCTGCGCACTAATTTTGTCTGCGCTGCGCCTTCTTATCTACAAAAACACGGTATACCGCATCATCTGAGTGATTTGAGTCAACATAATTGCCTATTGGGTACTCGTGACTACTGGCACTTTATAGATACCACTAAAGTAAAAGAGAACCGTGATACTCATGGTAGGGCGGACAACCAACAAACGAGTGTAGAAAGACACCTACGTGTCTCTGGTACTGTGCAATATAATAGCGGCTATAGTCTGGTCGATGCTGCGCTAAAAGGTCTGGGTATCGTACAGCTGCCTGATTATTATGTGCAAAAATATTTAGCGTCTGGTGAATTGGTTAGTTTGCTTGATGACTATAGAGAGCCTGAAGAAAGCATTTGGGCTGTTTATCCGCATAACCGTCATCTATCACCGAAGATTAGATTGTTAGTCGATTATCTGGCGGAACATTTGGTTTAACGTTCTGTTAAGAGCTGTTGCAATCACAAACCTGATTACGCACAATGAATATTCGATGTTGCTCATTATCGTCAGGTCTGACCATACTACAAATAACTTAAAGGTGTCATTATGATTAAAATCGTCTCTATCGCTGCGCTAGCAGTGGCTGTTTCCTCTTGTGCCAGTATCGATACGTTGTTGGATAAAACCAATAGCACTGGTGCGATGACAAATACAACAACCTCTATCAATGCTGAAAAAGGCTTGGTCACTTTACAGAGCAATCACTCTGTCCAAGATACTGCAGACAAACTGGTCTCAGTTATCGAAAGTAAAGGTATGAAGGTATTCGCGCGAGTCGATCATCAAAAAAATGCACAGGGTGTCGACTTATCATTGAGACCAACGCAAGTCGTTATGTTTGGTAATCCTAAAGCAGGTACGCCGTTAATGAACTGTGAGCAAACCGTTGCCATTGACTTGCCGCAAAAAATCCTAATTAGCGAAGATGCCGATAAGAAAGTATGGCTATCATATAACAACCCTGACTACCTCCAGACACGCCACAATATCGAAGGTTGCGATACCGAAATTGCCAATATCTCAAAAGCACTTAACGCTATCAGTACTGCAGCAACGGCAAAATAATGCGCTCAATACGTTTGAATAAATAAGTAAAACGGAAAATTGAAACTCTATTTACTTAATCTGCTTACTTGAAAGGCACTCCTATCAGGAATGACTAGATTGCTCTATCTGGTCATTCAATTCTACTTTTAATTTCTTTGCACACTCGATAATCTTTTTTCTATCGGCAGGAATGGCACCTTGCGCAATAGCGACTTCACGCATTTGGACCGTAATATCGTAGTGAGGATAGCTAGCGTTACGATGAAATAGACGCGCATCTACATCAATAAACGCCGCAAAATCATGCAGCTCTTGCAAACTATCCGCTAGCATATGACACCACTTATGGCCTTTAAATTTTATCTGCACAAAATCTACATATATCGCCATACAACCGCCTCTCTTACTTATTCACTGGTTCGCTTATCTAACTTGTTGTCAATAAAATACCTTTGCAACTTAATGGCACTATCATCAAAAATCTTTATAACAATGCGCGCACATCTTTTTTAAGTTGTTTGAGTCGTTCTTGATATTCATTGTGACTGGTATCAAATGTACTCAGTCGTCCATAGCGTAACTGACGGTAGTTTTGTCTAATTTCAACAAGCTTTGTCTGAATAACGATTGGGTCGTTACTATCTGTTAGCTGACTTGTAGCAGATTGGGCATTGTTATCCTGACGGCTATCAATAGCCGATGCCAGACGTTCCAGCCACGCTAGCTGCCCTTCATTATCCTTGCGGGCTAATAGTTTATCGTACTTGGCAATACGTTTTGAGAGCTGAGCAAGAGGTAGGTCTGCTGGATGCCAACGCTTACGGCAACGATACCAAATGACAAATACTAGGATAGCCATAACAGAAACCGCACTGGTGGCTAGCCAAATGATTTGCTGCATGATTGAGCTGATATTGAACCATTTGAGTAGCGAGTCGGCCTGTTTGTCTTGGTCATAGCCGACTACGTCTTTTTGCCAGTAGTAGCTCGCTTGGTCTGATAGTCGACGTAGCTTTTGTAGCATTTGATACTGCTGATAGTTGATTTGTGCACTGGCACCATTGCCGAACATAGCCGCCCCTTGCTGCTCGGTCATCGTATTCATGCCTTGCTCTACTCGCTCAGGCGCCACAAAGGCTGTCGGATCTACACGTACCCAGCCTTGACCTTCAAGCCAAACTTCAGTCCACGCATGCGCATCCATCTGACGCACTTCCCATACGTTACCATTACGACTAGGCTCACCGCCTTGATAGCCCGCTACTACTCGTGCAGGAATACCAGCGGCGCGTAGCATAAAGGTAAAGCTTGATGAGTAATGCTCACAAAACCCTGCTTTGGTTTCAAATAAAAACTCGTCAATACGATTGGTATTAAGCCGTGGTGGCGACAACGTATAGCGAAACTCTGTTCGATTGATCCATTGCTCGATAGCAGCTATATAGCGAACAGGATCTGAGCCTGATTGCTCAAATAACTGCTTAGCAAGCGCGCGTGCTTGAGGATTACCTTCATTAGGCAAAGCAAGGTTTTCACGTCTTGATGCCTCGGTCAGAACCGGATCAATACGCATCTGGGCAAACTGCAACACATCATAGCGAAGCTGCTGTGTAACAGGTTGCTCTTTTGATAAGGTGAATTCAGAGGTAGTATTGATATCTGGCTGCTGAGAAAACGGATAATCAAGACCGAATAGCCAGTTCTGCTGCGTGGGTTCTAAGATAATTTTGTAATTAACAGGTGCTGCTCTTGATTCATCAGGTACAGTCGCAAAAGCATTCTGAATCCATGCAGGGGCTTGCAATCTCGACGACCATTGATCCCTTTGAGGGGCTGGACGCCATGTGACACCATCGAAATCACTAAATACCAAGCCGCGCCAATACAATTGCTGTTGCGGCGGGCGATCATCAGCAAACTCTACACGAAAGGCCAGCTCAGTCGACTGGCCTAAATTGGCAAAATCACCAGGGGACATACTATCAGACACACCTGTGGTGGCTTGCTGACCTGAGAGTTGTACCGACCACAGTGGTGGCAGTCTCGGAAAAAACAAAAATAGCACCACTAATAATGGCAATGCGCCAACCCCTAACACGCCCAGTGTACGCAAGCGTCCATCACCGCTAGCATTGCTATCGTCATTAAGCGCAATAAATGCGAGCAATATAATGACTGCTCCAACGATCACTTCTAAAGTAGTCAGTAAACCTTGATTCATCAAAAATAGGGCCGTAAGTACGAACAACGATAGATTCAGCACTACATAGGCATCGCGGCGCTTATACAGCTCCCACAATTTACTAACTAGGCATAACACTAAAAATGCCACACCCATATCAAGCCCAAATGCCGTATTATAGGTCAACCACAGACCTAATAGCCCCAGCAAAAATCCCAGCATTTGCATACTTTGATAGATACGTTTTAGGTGCGACAGTTTTTTGAATTTAGCTTTGATATGAGGCAATTGAGCAGCGATACTGACAGCGGCAAATCCTATCAGCCATAATGGTAAATGTGCAGAATGCGGCAACACAACGACTACTTGAGCAATTAATACCCAGTAATAAGCTGGTAGTGCCAATAGTTTACGATACCATTTAGTATCATTTAGCTCAGGTTGAAGCGAGATTTTTTGACCTAAGGCCAACTGCTCAAAGCTGGCCGCTTGTGTAGCGTCGGCCTCAGAATACTCTGTGGACAGTACGTCAGCATCAGTAGAAGATAAGCCTTTAGAATTGGTCATGGTGCTTTTGCAAGCCTTAGCAAGCATGCTTGCGCAAAGGATTCTCCGTTACCCATCTCCGCAATAGCAGGATTATCACTAGGTAAACGCATTTTAAACGGCACGCCTAGCTGACCTAACGTCAATGCCCCATAAGCCAATTGTGCAAGTTTTTGTTCATGATGTGCGGCCGGCATATCTGCATAATCAAGCGTTTGCTCGTGACCGACCGGATCAGCGAAGTGCTTAGTCAGCATACCTTGTCCCCGTGCCACGTGCCCCCAAGAAACTCGTGCCAATGACTCACCCTCGACATAGTTATCTAACCGCTCAAAGTCGTCTTGACCCTGTCTATACTGCCCGCCTGTGGGTAAATCCTCTAAGCTTACGACTGCATGTTTTTCTTGCCAGTCAAAGGCTTCAGGCTTTGGATATATCCAAGCCGTACGCGCAAAGTAGACATAAGACCATGCACGCATGATACCTAAGGGATAAACTGTTTTTATTTTTAGCCGTGGCAGCTCAAGCTCACCACGAGTATCGGTATGGACAGGTAACCGAATGATTTGCTCACCTTGCAACCGCGTGATAAGCACTGAGTTTTGTGCGCTTATGCCATTTTTGGTTTTCTTATTGGCTAACTGCTCAAATTCAAACAGCAACTGGCGTCTTGGTTGGCGGCTATCACTATTTAGTTGTAGTGTCACCCAAACAGGCAAACCTGCTTCTGTCATAGTGACTTCTAGCAAACGTACCTTTAAGCCCGATATATGAGCAAAAGTAACATGAAAACTAATTAGCCAAACACTGACCAGATAAAAGCATAAACCCAGCACCAAATTATTGCCATAATTGATACCCGCGATAAAGGTAATTACTAACAATACAGCGAATAGCATTCCTTCACGACTAAAAAAAATATAAACGTTACGTAAGTTAAGCGTAGCACTATCACTTTTAGGGGCGCGTGAGGCAAACCAACGGCTCAGTGCTGATTTAAATGGTGCGGTTAATGCCTTTGGCAACAAGCTCATGACTACCTTATTATTACCATCTGATTGACAATGTTGTCGGTGTTTGTATTTGTATTTGTATTTGTATTTGTATTTATATCCGACTGACAGACTCAGGAATAGAACGATATAGTTGATTCAGGACAATTTAAATATAAGAAAAGCGGGTAAAAATACTGTAAATAATGAACTAGGTGGAGTTGATATTTTTTAAACTATATAGCTTTGACTATGTAAGAGACCATGATCAATTGATGTAGTTACTCAATACAGGTAAACAATATATCAACTGCTAAGCGACAACTGACACTTCTGCTAGGATACGTTGGGCAATAGTTTTAGTCGCTTGTCCACCAGTCACATGCGCAGGTACAAAGCGCTGGCCGAGACGATGATCGGTGACCGCAGCAAATACCGCTTGGATATCTTCAGGTGTCACTTCCATATATCCTGATACATAGGCATGCGCTTGGGCGGCGCGTTGCAGCGATAACACGCCGCGAGGTGATAAGCCATGATACTCTTGGCTTGCACGAGTTTTTGCAACCAGTCTTTGCAGGTAATCTAATACTGTATCTGCCACATAAACCTGCCTGACAGCTTGCTGAGCCAATAGTACAGCCTCAGTATCAAGCACTGTATCTAAACCTTTAAGTAGCTCGCGACGATCTTTACCTTTTAGCAGCTCACGCTCTGCGGTAGGTGACGGGTAACCCAGTGATAAGCATAACAAGAATCTATCTAGCTGCGACTCTGGCAGCGGATAAACACCTGCTTGTTGCAATGGGTTTTGAGTGGCAATGACAAAGAAAGGCTGCGGCAAAGGATATGTCTGACCATCTTGCGTGACTTGTCGCTCCTCCATCGCTTCAAGTAGCGCGCTTTGTGTTTTGGGACTGGAGCGGTTGATTTCATCAGCTAGTAATAACTGAGTAAATATGGGGCCCGGACGAAACTCGAATTGCTGTTTATTTTGGTCATAGATGCTCATACCTAGAATATCAGCTGGCAACATATCATTGGTAAACTGTACTCGACTGAAGCTCAAACCTAATAACTGTGCTAAGCCCTGCGCCAGAGTCGTCTTACCCATACCAGGCAAGTCCTGCAATAACAAATGGCCGCCTGCTAAGATACAACTGAGTGCCAACCTAACAGCTTGCGGTTTATCCAATACAATTTGATTTAATTGCGCTATTAGCTGTGCAATTTTCTGCTGATTGTATTGAATATCAGCTACATTAAGATTAGTTTGGCTAAGTGTTGTGGTTGTTGATGTATGTGATGATATATCGTTAGCTGCATGGGTCATAGTAGGTTATTAACTCATTTTTTAGGTCGCAATGATAATAATTTAGATATCAATTCACATCATCTGTAACGGCAGGTGCAGCAGCTCGTAGTGTGGATAAATAAGCAATGATATCAGCACGCTCTTTAGCATCCGGCATCGGGTCAGATAACATTTTGGAGTCTGGCATGGCTTTTTGCGCATCTGCAATATATGGATCGAGTGTCTCTGCGTCCCAGACCCAACCTGATTCTTCCAACCCTTTACTATAGGTATAATCTTTTAATTCGGCAGCCGGCGCACCATATATATTCATTAGTTGTGGGCCTTTTTTATTCAAGCCCGCATTGCGTTGATGACATTGACCGCAAGCATCTTTATAGATTATTGAGCCATTGTCAGCATCCCCTTCAGTATATAGAGGCAGGGTCACGGGATTACGGTGGTCAGGTGGTGTTTTCTCACAAGCTGTGAGCAATAGAACAGCAGCCAAAAGGCTGCTCATTTGATATTTACTGATAAGTGACATTTTTAGCAATCTTTGGTTGAAGAATATCATCGTCATAACACAAACAATATGACGTACTGGCCTTTTAACTCGCTACCTTCATTGTACTACTAGGCTCTTCTAAGTAATAACCTTGTAAATAGCGTGCACCCACACTCCAAGCGACTGACATCGTTGCTGCATCCTCAATATAAGGCATGAGCACGTCAACTTTGATCTCGTTAGTACGTATGATAAGAGACTTAACCGTTTCTAGATTTTCTGCTGAACTAATATCTTGAACATAGCTACGCGCTAAGCGTACCATATTAGGTTGGACAAAATTGGCAATTTCAATAGATTTAACGGAAGAGCCAAAATTATTAATACCAATTTGACAGCTGACAGCATTGAGTGCAGAAAATTGAGATTTCGCGATGGTCAAATGCTCAGAGATATCTATTTCATTGAACTGTAGCGTTAATACACCAGCTGCGCCGCCTACTGCTTTTATCAGCTGACTTGCCACTAGCGGCAATTTTTTATCGACCAATGAAGCACTGGTTAACTGTACTAACAGTTTTGCTTCAGGATATGATTTACGGACATCATTGACTTTTTTACAGGCATTGATAAGTACCCATCGATCTATCTTTTCTAGTAACTGATGCTTCTTAGCCACTGCCATGAACTGATCAGGGGTTAGTACCGTATTGTCAGCATCGGACAATGGTAGTCGTAGATATACTTCAAAAAAATCGCTACGATCGTTGTTGATATCGTATATTGATTGAAATGATAGCTCAAAGCGATTATTAGTAATGGCGTCAACCAACGATTCAGCAAGGGCATGATCATCACTATTGGCATGTTCGCTTGGATCATATATGTGGTAAGACCCACCGCTATTAGAAGTCTCTACCATGATTTGACTCATAGCGTCCATAGCACGTTCTAATATGATAGTGGGCTCTGCGGTGTTCTTTTCAATTCTGACAACGGCAGTACTAACCGTTGTATTTGTGGTGCGTTTATCAACTTCAATAAACATATTCTTGATAGTTGAGCCGATACACGCAGCAATCTCTTCAAGATCGCTTGTTGTCTTATTTTTCACTAATATTGTAAATGCGGTATCACTAAAACGGCTAACATGACCATCAGATACTAGCTCATCTAACATATAGGCAACTTGTTTAACCGTAGCGTCTATTCCTTGTAGACCTAAGCTACTTCTTATTTTACCTACATTATCAAGCTGCACATATAGTAGCGCCGCCGTCGCCAATCCTTGTACTGCCTGCTGATGTATTATTATCATCTGCTCTTCAAAGCCGCGACGATTATCGAGACCTGTCAAATTGTCTTTGCGCTCAGCTGCAGCTAAGCGCTTAGCAACCTCTACACTATTACTATTATTTTGTTGAATAATAATTTGAGTGACGGGCTCACCTTCCAGTGTTGCCGATGCCAATTGTAATTTCGCTTCAAACGTGCTGCCGTCTGTCCGCATACTTTCAAAGTTGAACTCAACGTCTTGACGACTGCCTTTATCGAATTGACGTAAGAACTGTTTAAACCCTTTGACACTATCCACACTTGAAATCAGGTCAATAATAGGGATGCCTATCACTTCGTTCATCGATTTAAAACCGAATAGCTGAAGGTAAGGATCATTGGCAAAGATATGAACCCCCTCATCGATATAAGCGACCGCGCTCTTAGAATTCTTAATCAACACGTTAGCACGTTGCTCTGCTTCAGAAAGCACTTGGCGTAAGGTTTTTAGCTCACGGCGACTGCGCAAACTACTATGCTGTAAGCAAATGGCCATCACGACTGGCATTTCTTGGTCCACTTTAAGCGCTTTGACCATGGTGCCACTAATAATAGTAGGTAGTCCTTCCTCATTGTAACCAGTCGATGCTACCTCGTCGCTCATCAAACAGATCATCGGCAAATCGATATCTTGCTCTTGAACAATGCTTACCACATCTGTAAAGCTCATATCATAAGCCTTACCAAATACTAAGACATCCCACGATTGACGTAAAAGTTTCAACAGCTCTTCTTTATCGTCTAAAAACCCCAAATTCACATTGTCATAATAAGGACTCAATAATTGCACAAGACGTTCAGCGTAAAGCTGATCATCATTAATCACCAATAAATTCAAGAGAGATTGAGAGCGCATAGGGAGCCTTTTAGTCGTATTTTTATCTTGGTACCTTACACCTTTCATTCAAACTAGACTAACATGAAAAAAGCACTAGAATGAATCTCAGAAAGCCTTATCGTATTGACTGAGTTTTGGCTTAGGTTATTTTTTATTGCGAGGGCTAGCATAGAAGTCAGAGTAACAATATTCGTCATTATAGACAATAATTCAGTCCGCTGCAGATTAACTTATGCTCGTTATTCTTCATCATATTTCCGTTAAGAACCTGCATAGCTTCGCTGCTACCAACCTATCCATCTACGTTTTGAAAACAAAGATGAGACCTATAGTTGTGCTACCTCATATTGACTAAACTCATCAGTCATTATAAGCCTGCGTCCTAACCGCAAGGAAGTTTGTTTGTTGCCGATACGCATGACGACTCTATCGTCTGCTTGAAAGTAAGAAGGTGGAACGATTAGCGTACCCGTTGTTTTCAGTTTTTCGTCTTTTCCAAGGATAAATGCGGGTAAAAAACGACGACTTCGCTTCTGACTGCCTTCCAAACGTAGTCCACATGCTACGATCTTATGCCCGAGTACCTGCCATTCTACCTCTGGGTTTTTAGTATCAACATTCAGCCAGCGCACCAATCCTATCGACCAATTAAACTGTTGTGCTCGGTTAGATCGAGAGACCAAAATCAGACTCATTATATGTAAGGGCTGCGGTGCTGTTGTAGAAATGTCAGGGTCAGTTTCCTCTACGCTGTTCTCTTCTCTATTGAGAAAATTTTTGTCGGCGACATTCTTCTTGAGCCCGCTATCTTTTGGTAACAAGTGCAATGTGTGATATGCTGGAAAGCTATCATGGTCATCGAATACCTTAATATTTATTGGGCTACTGCGACCACGATCATTATCAAATGTCTCGTATAAAGGCCTGTCTTCTTCTCGTAGGTATTTAACGTCGATTAAATTGGCAAAAGTTTTCGAATGACTTACGTAATAATGTATATTGTTGAAGTTAGTGATTAACTTTTTTGGCTGTTCGCTACTATATTGGGTTGGGAGTGTAAATGGTTGCTGCAAGTAGCGGTAGCTTATTGTCATTGAAATAGCATTGAGCAAACTATATTCTATTGTGTTGCCTTCCTTAAGCAAGGCTTTTTTCCGTGAATCAAAATGCCGAACCATCGGCGTTAATTCTATAAATAGACAATCATGACGATCTTCATATGGATTGATATAAGAGTTGACAGTTAAATAGCTTGGTGGATGACTACTATGAAGATCAACAAAGACCTTTGTATCGGTGGTGGGCTCCATTGTCGCAACCACATGTCTAGCCCATTCAGGCAATAAACGCTGTACGAGTAAGATGTTCGGGCGTCTCATAGCACGCAAATTTAACAAATCATGCAAACAGATTTGGCAATATAGCTGATGAATACTATTCGTTTGATGGGTAACGGTATGTAAGCTCAATTCAATATCAGCTACTTTTCTCTGATGAGCCAGATAATATAACTGATTGACTCTAGACCACAGGTAATCGGATGGTTTCCGATAGCACAGCGTCTCTTCTGCTAATAGTTTTTGGTATCTTAATAATGATTGATAAATCGCAATAGCAAGCGTGCTATCAGGTTTAGTCTCAGCGCCAAAAAAACGTTGCCATCTTTTGCCAGAAGAGTGATTTGAAGGGGCTTCTGAAAACTGAGTCTCAAAACGTATGACCTTGTCGTAGACCATGATAATCAAGTAATGCAGTGATTGTACTTGTGCAACACATAACATTTGAGTCTGATCAAGGGCGCCTGTCTCATATATATAATGTTGCCTCAAAGTCGCTATCAATCGATCTGAAGCATCAACGACTGCTGTCATTAATTTTAGGCGTTGCTGATTATCTATATTTGCTTCATGTAATACTCTCAGCACACTTTCTAAATGTTCTATTTGTTGCTCTTGAGTTTGCGTCGGTAGCGTTGTCAACGTTTTTAGCAAGTAGCGCTCTTGACCATTTACTGAACGATTAGATAACGGAGATAGTGGTTCTGTAGAATTTAAAACTTCTCGGAACATTGATAAAGTGATCATCAGTATCTTTACTCACTATTGGTCGTTTTAAGGCACTCAGTAATATGCAGTCGTACAAATACATGTATGACATAAAGAATGTTTGTTAAGCCCGACTATAGAAGAGTAATGATATTGATTGTGAGTCTGAATCTAGCAATACAGTACTATCCAACAATATCTAAATACTATTATTAGAAACCCATCTCTAACGCTGCATACTCTTTCATTGATTTGCGTGCCAACGGTTATATTCCGTTCCAATCATATATCTATTTGCACTTATAAAAAAGCATAAATTCTAGATTTTAGTTTCTTAAAATATTACTTACCTTTTTTTAAAACTCATTTTTTGTTTACTACCTCCCTAAACCGATATAGTGTCTTGCCTTAGCTATTACTGTAAATATCAATCGGTACTTTAAAGGGTTTATTCGGCAACTCCCTAACCAGCTTAGGGACAAGATAACCTGGCAATGATGCTAGTAATGCCCAATACAGCTCAATCGCTGCTTGCTCATTACTATCGAAATGCGCCGCGCCAGCCACTTTATCTAGTACATGCAAATAGTATGGTAGCACGCCAGAAGTAAACAACCGCTGACTAAGCTGCAATTGCGCGTCGAGAGTATCGTTGACACCGTTTAACAACACGGCTTGGTTTAATAGAGTAATCCCAGCCGCTTGAGTACGTTGCAAATGTTCAGCGGTCAGTGCATCGATCTCATTAGCATGATTACAATGAATAACCATAACGATATGACAGCGACTCTGAGACATCCTTTCTAGCAACGCAGCGTCTAAACGTGCAGGTATCACCAATGGCAAACGCGTATGCAGCCGAATAGTAGTAATTTGCGGAAGAGACTCCAAAGTATCGAGCCACGTAAATAAACGCCGGTTAGTCACATTTAAGGGATCACCACCGCTTAATATCACCTCATTGACCTCAGGATGTGCACCAATATAATTAATAATATTTTCTTTTGCATCAGCAGTAGGCATATTGGCACTATAGTCAAAATGCTGGCGAAAACAGTATCGGCAGTGAATAGCGCATGCACCAGTAATGGTTAACAACACTCTCGATTGATATTTATGAAGCAAGCCTTTCACGGGGTTTTGTGTATTTTCGCTTAGTGGATCTGCCACATAGCCTGTGACGTTGATTTGCTCTTGCTGATCTGGCAATACTTGTTTAAGCAGAGGATCATTTCGGTCGCCAATAACCATTTTTGCTACAAAGCCACGCGGTACACGCAGTTCAAAGTGTTTAGGCACGTAAACCTCTGTACGCATTGATTCAAGCTGTAAGATGCTTAATAGCTCATCAACAGACGTAATAGCTTCCGATAATTGCGTTTGCCAGTTTTTTTGTGTGATTAAATGGTTTATCATGACAGCCTACTACCTGTGCCCAAAATCCGATATTATACGCCCTTAGTGTCTAGCCTATCAAAGTATCCTCGTTAATCCGTAAATACTTGGCATAACAGAAAATTTTGGTACAGTCAGCCCTATGTCTTACTATTATATTTACAACCCCTAGGAGTTTTTTGTGGCAAATTTTTCTACTAATGAATTTAAAGCTGGTCTAAAAGTGATGCTTGATGGCAACCCTTGTGCCATTCTTGAAAACGAGTTTGTTAAACCTGGTAAAGGCCAAGCCTTTAACCGCGTCAAACTGCGCAATCTTCGTAGTGGTAAAGTATTGGAACAAACTTTCAAGTCAGGTGACAGCCTAGAAGCCGCTGACGTGCTAGATACTGAAATGAACTATCTATACAACGATGGCGAGTTTTGGCATTTTATGCATCCTGAAAGTTTTGAGCAGATTCAAGCTGACAAGACAGCATTGGGTGATTCCATACAGTGGCTAAAAGAAAACAGCAATGCTCTATGTACCATCACTCTATTCAATGGTAGCCCATTGTCAGTGACGCCGCCTAATTTTGTTGAGTTGCAAATTACAGAAACAGATCCTGGCGTACGCGGCGATACTTCAGGCGGTGGTGGTAAACCTGCTAAATTGGAGACAGGTGCGGTCGTACGTGTACCACTATTTGTACAACAAGGTGAAGTGGTCCGTGTTGATACACGTACTGGTGATTACCAAACTCGCGTAAACTAACATCACTTCAAATATGACTGATAGTTGATATTTACCAATGTCTTTATCATTAATAGAAAAGCTTAACCACTATATCGGCGGTTAAGCTTTTTTTATATTTGTCCATCATGATGACATCGGTTACATCAAGATGCTAGTTGCTGGTTCTGACAATAATATTAGTAAGTAAGTCACTCTTCTTCTAATGATTGCTTTTGTATCAGCCAATACTGTACCAAAGCATTTAATTGTTCTTGCTTAAAAGGTTTGGTGCAATAGTCCTGCATACCAACTTTTAGGTATTTCTCACGCTCACCATCCATTGCATTAGCAGTCAGAGCAATGATGGGCGGCAATAGTTGAGGGTCATATAATTTATGCAGTTTGATGGTTGCCTGTACACCATCTAAAATCGGCATATGGTGATCCATTAATATCACGTCATAGCGTTCAGGAAATAAAGCAAAGGCCTCAATTGCTTGCTGACCATCAGTGACATGAGTGACCATATGGCCACTATTGGTTAGTGCTTTTTTGGCAATAATTGCATTGACGGTATCGTCCTCAACCAACAATATATGGCCAGATCGTTCATGGGTAGGCTCAATCATGGTCGTATCGTTAGCATCTTGCCATGTCTCATACTTATCTTCATCTATAGTGGTTAACGGCAATAAGACACTGAATGTGGTGCCAACGCCTACTTCACTATTTACATGAATGTAACCACCCATCAAATCGACCAAAGACTTACAAACCGACAGTCCAAGTCCAGTACCACCATAAATACGATGGGTAAATTTATTTGCTTGGTCATAAGCATCAAATATCGCCTCTAACGATTCTGATTTGATGCCAACACCTGTATCTTTAACTTCTATACAAAGCGTCATATTTTGACCAGTCTCATCGTTTATCGCTTCATTTACATTGTTCTCTTGCCGCGATATAGCAACATTCTCGTCGCTACTATTTGGACAATGGCAGTTATTCATATGTTTGACATCGATACTGACTCGACCACCTTCACGAGTAAATTTAATCGCATTATTGACCAGATTTGCAATGATTTGTTTTAAACGTACAGGATCGCCTTTAACGTAGGGAGACAGTTTTTCAGTATAATTATAATCTAGGGCTACGCCTCTTTGGCGTGCCTTAATTGCAAATAAACTGATAACCTCATTGCACAAACTAGATAAATTCAATGGAATAGAATCAATCGTCATTTTTCCAGACTCGACTTTCGATAAGTCCAGAATACCATTAATAATGACCATCAAATGCTCGTTAGAAACCTTGATATTATCAACGTACTCTCGTTGTTCTTCACTAAGTTCGGTTTCGCCTAGCATTTCTACCATACCGATAATACCATTCATCGGTGTGCGGATCTCATGGCTCATATTGGCTAAAAAGCTCGATTTCATTTCGTTAGCATGCTTAGCGTCACGTTGCTTATCTTGTAGCTGCAAGGCATCAGCCGCCATTTTTGCAAATTCCGCCAAAATCGCTGATTGTTGCTCATTAAAACTATGGTTAGGCTTTGTATCCATCAGACATAAAGTACCTAGTCGATAACTTTTGTTATCCTCATACAAAATGATAGGCGCACCAACATAGAATCGTAAATACGGAAAGTCTGTGACCATAGGGTTTTGGCTAAAACGATCGTCGTTCCATGTATCTGGCACTACAAAAATATCATCTGACAAGATTGTATAATTACAAAATGCAATATCACGCGGTGTCTTACTGACACTCTCAGGTTCACTATCAAATTTACAGGCTGGCTTTAAGTATTGCGTTTCCTCATCCATAAAAGTGATCGTAACTACGGGTACATCAAAGAACAATTTTGCAAGTTCAACTAGCCGATCAAATGCGGGTTCATCATCTTCATTCAGTACTTGATATTTTTTTAGCTTGTTGATGCGCTCTAATTCATCTACCGCTACAGGGTAGCTTTGCTTTGGTAAGTTAGATATAGACAAGGTAAACTCCATTAAATAACAGCAGGCGTATTAATTACGATTCGTCTGCTTTATTAATAATTGTAATGCTTCACTCACCATAATCATCGCTACCACTGATGTAACGACCACTGCTGAGCCATAACCACCGCACTGCAAACCACCTGCCTGACAGCTCTTGTCTACAATTGGCGGTTCTGTCGAATAGACGCATTTGATACCAAACTTTTCTTTCAAAGCACTATTAATGCCCTTCTCATGGCGCAGTTTATTGCGTAACTTAGCAAGTAGCGGATCTTGGTAACAATCACGCAAATCACTCACTCTAATCTGACTTGGGTCTATCTTACCACCTGCGCCACCTGCGCAGACCAACTTTAGTTTATTAAATCGACAATGTAAGGCAATTGCTAGTTTAGCACTCATGTCATCTACACAGTCTAAAATCACAATCGGTTTACCATCAGCAATTGCAGATTTGGCTACATCACGACTTGGCAGTAATGTTGAAACATTCTCTGCCGTTAAAAAGTCATCAACTAAGTTCAATTTCACTGCAGGATTGATCTCTTTGATACGGGTTGCCATCGCTTCAATTTTGCTTTGACCAAATGTGCTGTCCAATGCGGGCAGTTGGCGATTGACATTAGAAGCAACTAACACATCCAAATCAATCAGCGTAATCGTTCCCACTGCTGTCCGAGCCAGCGCCTCGGCTGCCCAAGAGCCAACCCCTCCCACACCAATAATGTAGACGTGAGCTGCCGAAAAAGTATCAACCGCTGATGTGCCATAGAGTGTCCGTGTTCCTTGGAAACGACGATCGTATTGCTCATCTTGCTGGTGCGATCCGTCTCGTACAATGCTGTCTTCAACGGATTCTAACGGTTCACATTGTTGGGTATCACTCATAACAGATCAAATTCTCTTTTTGAATATCTTGGTTGCTATTTCTTCGGCTCGTACTTTCTTGCTTCTAATTGCAGTTGTGCTCTTACTACACATAATATGATTATACTGGATAAGCCCAGTTTACTTTTAGAGCATTACAACTATTTTGCCATAATTGCTTAGCCAGTTTATCATGTGGTATCTCTAATAACTCACTCAAGCTTGCTAATACCCAAGGCAGGTTGGCTGGTACATTTCTATTGTGTGCATGGGTATCATCCGATGTCTGACACATAATAGGTGTCATATCTGGACAGTCCGTCTCAATGACCAAGCATTCGATGCCATGACTATTGACTGCTACTTGAATAGCACGGCGTAGTTTTTTAGCATTCGGATTGGTAATTTGACCAGTAACACCAAGCTTAAACCCTAACTTTACGAAAGCCTTGGCTTCTTGTTCACCACCGCTGAAGCTGTGAGCGATGCCACCCAGTTTATGTGCGTCATATTCATGCGCTTTCAAGATCGCGAGTGCTTCAGCATGCGCTTTACGAATGTGTAGCATCACTGGTAGACCACTATCCACTGCCATATCCAATTGTGCCTTAAAAAACTTCTCCTGTTTGGCAAATACATCAGGCTGTTTCATTGCATCGGTAAAAGTATCTAATCCAATTTCACCGATGGCTAGCGGACGACTCTCAACTACTATCTGCTCAAGTTGTTTTAAATGTTCTTCAGTATGCTGCTCAATATAGAAAGGATGTAAGCCTAATGCGATATGCGTTTTAATACATTGTTGATCTTGATTATTTGCCTCTATCGCAGACGATTGCGACATCTTATTAATAAAATCTTGAGTACCATACATTCGATCAAAATACTGGTGTAAATAACCTACTAGCACCAAGTGGCGGATACCTTGACTATAGGCTTGCTCTACCTGCTGTCTTCGGTCCTTATCAAATACTGGAGCATCAAAGTGCGTATGCGTATCAATTAGAGGATAAGCATTTTTTAAAATTTCTCTAACGACTGTTTTTTCAGCAATCGTTGCTGACTCGTTGCCACACATTAATAGACTCCAAAAACATCTCTTTAAAACATAGAACTAAGTAATAAATGCTAAATAACTGTTCCCATACAAGCATGGTTATATAAAAATATTGCCATTACTCTATTATTAAGCTTTTATTTTTTGATTACTAGCTTTTACTTACTAAGCTCATCCCTATAATCGGCTTCAACGCTATTGCTCTTAGAAACAGCATCATAGTTATCAGCTATTTTCGTATTAGCCTTTCGACTACTACGTCTAGGAATAAGTAGTAGCGCAGTAGCAGCTACACTCAATACAAGCCATTTTTTTGTGTTTTTATTATCTGTCATTTTAGTGTCTAATTTACGGTAATGAGTAACATAATGCGTAACTTATTATATTAGTAACTAATATACTTAAATATAAGAGTGGTTATGTTTATCTGTGTTATGAGTACGCAAGCTAATGTACGATGTAATTATCTTATATCACATCGTACATTAGCTAATCGCATTGAAACATATTAACCGTTATATATATGGCTAGAGTTTTAACGATTGAGAGGATAGGTTGTGATACCGCTGTTAGGGCTATCTACTCTCGTAAAACCTTGCGTAGTAGATTTTGGCGCTTGATCGCGTTTAGGGACAAGGGGGTTAAGCGGCATTAGCTCGTAATCTGCACTGACATCTTCATTCCAACCCTCAGTGCCGCTTAATGGCAATTGCTTGATCGTACCATTTTTGTCGATGACCAGCTGCAATACTCGCATCTGATTGAATTTGCGTTCAGTCACGCTCGCTACTGCGCCGCCATCACGTAAGATAGTCGGCTGTAAAAAGATAATCAAATTGCTCTTTTGGGTGCTGTCGTTATCAGAACGAAAAAGTCTGCCGATAACTGGAACGTTCCCGAGCCCAGGGACTTTTTGTTGGCCTGTGGTCGTGTTATCACGCATCAATCCACCTAAAGCTATTGTCTGCTGATCATCAGCTAGGATGGTCGTATTAATAAGGCTTTTATTGGTAATCAATCCACTGGAGTTCCCCGTACTGCCTGGTACGACTGACGAGACTTCTTGTGATACCTCTAAACGTACTGTGCCATTGTCACCAATATGAGGAATAACATTCAGGTTAATACCAATATCTTGACGATCAATGGTCTGGAATGGGTTGTTTGAGTTGTTACCACTGGTGGTAAAAGAGCCTGTAACAAAGGGTACGTTTTGACCAACCAAAATACTGGCTTTTTCATTATCCAATGTCAAAATTGATGGCATGGACAGTAGATTAGCACTGGTAGATGTGTCAAGCGCCTGTAAGATAGCACCATAAAACTCTGTATTACCCTGACTGTCTTTGCGACTGTCTCCAATACCTATCAATGCACCTGCAATAGAGCTAGCAGCAGCACTAATACCTGCCGTACTCGACCCTGCTAGCGCAGCAGCTGCAAGTGTCGTCGCGCTCGCCCCTACATTGTTGAAGTTAACAACGCCATAGCCACTATTGGCATTACCTAGCGCCCATTGAACGCCTAGCTGAGTTGCATCATCGCCTGACACTTCAACAATAGCGGCTTGAATCAATACTTGTGCGCGGCGACTGTCTAATTGGTTGACCGCATCTTCAATCTCAAACATCAGCTCAGGCGATGCATTAACGATAACGGCGTTTTGAGTCTCGTCAGCGATAATACTGAACGGACGACCGTCTTTCCCTGTACTTGTTCCATTTGTGCCGCTAGTCGATACGGAGGCCGCACTGCTACTACCGATGCTATTGCTGGCTGTATTATTAATTGTGGCGCCTACGCTACTTGCATCATTTAGCGAAGCTGACTCTAGTGTCGAGGTTGCGCCTGCACTATTGATAGACTGATTCGCAAGTAAACCGCGTAACATATCAGCGATATGGCCGGCACTAGCATACTTTAAGCGAAAAACACGTAGACCACTTAGACGTCTGGTAGGCGTGGTATCCAATTGATTGACCATTTCTTGGACTTTCGCAATCATTTCAGGACTGCCTTTGACCAACAGCCTATCACTCGATGTATCGGCAATCACTTTTAGTTGATTGTTACCACCTTGTGCTTGTCCATTGCCCGCACTTGCTACTAAGGCGCTAATTAACTCCATCATACGCTCCGCATCGACGTGGCGTAGCGGTATCACTTGCAAACTGTCATTTATATTACTGTCTAAATCACGGATAAGGGTTGTCAACTGATTAAGGCTATCTGCTCGATCGGACAACACCAGCGCATTAACACCAGGTACAGCGGCTGCGTGAGCCGACTGCGGCATCAATGGACGAATAACCCCTAACACTTCTGCAGCTTGGGTATTGGTCAAATAAATAACCCGAGTAGCGAGCGACTCACCAACACTATCACCGCGTAAATCAACAGCCACACCCGATTGTTTAGCAATATTATCTGGCACCAGTTTCGTCGTCGTTCCCGATTCAATCGCAGCAATACCATTCACTTGCATCACGCTCAAAAATAACTGATAAATCTCATCGCGGGATAATGCCTTATTAGAGATAACGGTGACATTGCCATTGATACGTGGGTCAAGAACAAAGTTTTGTTCCGTAATGGTTGCAACTTCATTGATAAAGGCTTTTATATCAGCGTCTTGTAGGTTGACTTTCCAGCTCTCAGCATTGGCAAGACCAACACCAACAGCCCATAATGGTACTGCTAGACAAAGTGGGCGACACAAGCGCATCAGACGCTGCAGGCTACGGTGTAAAGGCTTAACTGAAAAATTATAAAAACTTACCATATTGATGATTACCTACAGTGATATTGCTTACTATGTGCTGAGTTTTTAAGGAGTAATTTTACTAAAAATCCATCTTGCTAAAACTGCTGGCGAATCGTAATAACTTGCTCACCACGTTGAACCTCTATCTGTGCTTCACCTGATTGTTGTACTTGCTGAAGTACACCAGCATCTTGCGCAGGGTTGTTACCTACGCTCTGTCCATTAACGGTTAATACCTTATCACCTGGCTCTAACCCTAAACGATTACGTAGTCCAGCAGGCATCGCCGCTGTTACTTGGTAGCTCTCACCTGATGCCATTACCCCCATCCTACTGAGATAACTGGCAGGGTTTTCCTGCAAGGCCGTAACCGCTTCTTCGATAACTGACTGTGGGTTACTTGGAGTATTTGAGCCATTTGTCCCTTCTGCCTCCGGAACAGCGTTTGGTACTGGCTGGGGCGCTGTAGGCAGCATACTATTATTTGGCAAACGTTGATTACTGATGCCGCCCGCCAACATATCACTTTGGTCTAATGGCATCGCTTCTGGCATTTTAATAACGGTCTCTTTATCGTTGGCATCAGCGATGATAGCTGAATTCCAGTCAACAGCCACAAGCGTATAATCACTTTCTCTTAGCTCATCACCAACTCGGTAATTTTTGACTTCGCCATTGACATTCAATAACGCCGAAGACATGCTCCTAGGTATGGCTAGCAATACGCCTTTTAGTTCAATATTGGCAGGTGGTTGCACGGCTGCGGTGATCGGATCAGGATCAGCAAAGATTGCGAATAAGCCGCTATAGTCATTGGTAGATTTGGCATTATTCTGTAGAGGTGCCAAAGGCAATGTAGGTGCTAAAGGTGCAGCGAGTAATAGCCATAAAAGACGGGCGGCTGTCCAACATAGCCAAGCAATGGCTAACAATAATAGCCAACCTGAAAAACGATTTAGAGTATTAACAATAGGTTTTAGGCTTGCGGCAATATTAATCATTTAATTCGCTCCCAAACCAGATAACAATGGCTGGCGCACATTAACCACTGGTGTATCCTGAGGAGCTTGCCCTTTATACTCAGGCATATTCTCGAGCAAGCGCTGCGTCAAACTGACATCGAGCATATTATCGCTATCGATATACAGATCCCCTAAACGCTTATCTTGATTGTTCAGTAAGTTAATATGCAGCAAATCTTGATTGTTTTTTTGCTCTGTACTAAGTTCAGCTTTTAGGGTGGGCATCTTAATATAAAAAACTTTATCACCGCTAGGATAGCCTACCTCGCCACCGATCCAAGTCAACTGACCATCTGCGGCACTGAATCCGCCAGAATCTTTAGCAGGCTCACTATTGGATGAGTCACTTGTATCAGAATGACGGGTTAGTGATACATTATTTACTTGAATAGGTGTGTTTGGCAGCTGCCAGTTGACCATGCTCGATAGCGTCTCAGGTGCAATTTTTCCACTCATGTTGTCCACTTGCCATGAGTTTAACCCAAGCTTAACTTGACCATTCAGGCGTGTCTGTGATGAGTGGATATTGACATCCGCACCTAGCTTACCTGTAAATAGCAGCCATGGCTGCCATGACCATTCTGCCATCCCTATGAGCGACGACGATGACATAGGCAACTGCCAAATAGCCGCACCTTGCCATACATTGCCAGATACATGCTGTACATAAGGCGTATCAGGTGCGTATTTCTCAAGTAACCATGCTGCTGGCATTTGCAAAACAGCAAATAGCGCAAACAGCACAAACCCAACCAGCCACCAGAGCTTACGGGGACGTTTATGAGAAAACTCAGATACTTGGGCCACAGTTGTACAACTCTTATATAAGACAAAAACGTCATTATCATAACAAACAATGGCATACAGATGACAGAAAAAAAGCCAGTATCTTTTTGCCAAAATACTGGCAGTAAAGATACTGACTTTTATTTTCAGAACAACAGCTCTATCTATCGCTAAATAGTTGTAAATACACCATTATCAATCGCGACTTCGAACTGGCTCACAGGAAATACTTCTATAAGAAAATAACTAATTAAATAGCAAAATCCTCGATGTCGCGACCTGCTGCTAGTGCTTCAACCAACCATGTTGGCTTACGGCCACGGCCAGTCCAAGTTTCACTATGGTCATTAGTATTGCGGTATTTAATACTGCGTTTTTTCTCTAACTTTTCACCAGCTTTCAGTATTTCTTCGATCGTTGCATTGCTATCTTCGGCAATCTGCTCAAACTGCATATAGGCATCATATAAACGTTGATGTTGTTTTTTAGCAATAAGTTGTTGAGCGTTTTCAGTGATAGCACGTAACTCATCTACATTCAAATTTTCTAAATCAATTGCGTTATTTTTGCTCATAATAAATCCAACTATAAAGTAAGAGTGTGACCTCTATTGAGGTAGTATTTTTCGTTAAAATATACCACGAACAAATCGTTCATTGGCAGTTAAACCTTTGTATAAAATATAACTAAATAGTATTTACTCTCTAAACACATCTTTTACAATCATCTACAAATAAAAACAGATGCTTATTGTATCTACTTTAAATAACTTAGTTTAAGGTAAATCTAAACACATAAGTCATCATTATTTATATAATAAGCCTAGGAGTGTTTTTAGCAAGAAAACAAATTTTTAGTATCTTTACTATCATAAGAATTTTATAATAATATTTCGACAAAAATCCACTATTAAAGCAATAGCAATTTTATCGAAATTATACCTAATAAAGATTAAGTATAAAGCTCAAATACTATAGTAGTAACTTTCTGTACTACCCTCTGGACAACTATTAACCTTAAAGGTAGTACTACAGTACCTCTGTCACTTACTATGCCAATATTAGAGTGCTTTTTAAAGAAGTCTACTACTTCATATAAATGTATTTTATCTAAACAGCTTTCGATTTATGAACTAATCATAAGTTGAAGTAAAACTTTAATCATTGTTATCGAGAGTTATTTTATTTATAGATAATCAATATATATTAACTATACGTCATATAAAAATAGTATAGCAATTTTTAAAACTAAATATCACCAATCATCATTATTTTTTGGTATAAACGGTCCATATAGGATATAGAAGGTATCAATCATACTAACTAATCCATAAATCAATAGTATTCGATCATTATTAAATAAACTTAAGTTTAATAATGATCGAATACTAAGAGCAAACTAAATACGTTAAAAAATGTCTTTAATAAAACCTTAGTTCAACTAAGTTAAAAGTATAACAACTAAACTATATTTTCAGATAGCAAGCATTAAAAAAGCCCTGCAATTGCAGAGCTTTTTCAACACTTAATTATGTATTCCTCAGAAAGGAATATCATCATCTACAGGGCCATCTGGCATTGCTGTAGGCTTAGATTGTGCAGGTTTTTGTGTTTGTTGATTGAACTGATTCTGCTGAGCAGGTGCTTGATTATTGAAATTATTCTGACCGCCTTGAGCAGCTAGTTGGTTATAGCCGCCTTGCTGTGCCATCTGATTATTTGGTTGCTGACCAAAGTTATTTTGGTTGTTCTGGCCACCTTGATTGTTATAGCCGCCGCTTTGACCTTGGTTTTGACCACCAAAGCTATTATCGCCTTGACCACCGCTCATGCCATCAAGCATCTGCATTTGTTCGGCACGGATCTCAGTAATATAACGGTCTTGCCCACTTTGGTCTTGGTATTTACGTGTACGTAAACTACCTTCGATATAAACTTTACTGCCTTTGCGCAGGTATTGCGCTGCGATTTCACCTAGACGATTGAAAAGTGCAATACGATGCCACTCTGTCGCTTCTCTTTTTTCGCCGCTTTGCTTGTCTGTCCATTGCTCTGATGTTGCAACCGAAATGTTGGTTACGCTACCGCCATTACTGAATTGGCGTGCCTCAGGATCTGCTCCGAGGTTACCGATGATGATAACTTTATTGACTCCGCGCATGATACCGTCCTTTCATTTGTGAATAATTTAACAAACTGTTTTAATCATTATTTGATAGCATTAATTGGCACTATCACTTTTATAATTTTACTTTAACCAATTTTTATCAAAATAGCTACAGGCTACCTATGGCGCACGTCAGTATATGTCGCCTAGACAGTCTGTCTTGGTATATCAGTCAATCCTATAGGGTTTAATAGATAAAAGTGCTGCTATTTTGCCATTTTAAGATACTTAATAAAACCATTTATCTTTATCGATATTGCATCGCACCTTACTTATTATCAAGTAATTTAGACGTTTTTAGTTAGTATCAGTAGGCTTACGATGCATGCTCAAAGTCACGCTACCTAGCTCTACACCAAACTTTTTCATCACTGAGCGATTAAGCATGACATCCTCATCGATAAGATACATCCAATCATCAAACGTTACTTTGTATGTCTTGTCCTCAACAGGTAACTCTAATAAATAATTCCAGTGCAGCGTATTGCCAACCACTTGTCCTGTTGCCTCGCCAATGACATCACCTGCCACACCTTTCCAACTGCCATCTGTCTGCTCAGTCAGTCGCCATATACGCTGCGATTTGGTGCCATCTGCCCACGAGAATTTCTCATTTAGGACAATGACATCATCACCCTCATGGGTCGCATCAATGTCGACATAAAAGCGCTTTTCGACTTCGCCATTTCGACCTTGGAACATGCCCCAGCCATCAATCTGACCCGAAAAAAACTCATGCATATCGAGCGTCGGTGTAGTGCTCTGATACGCCTGAATATTCTGCGTGGCACATCCAGAAGTTAATAGCATGGCTGATAAACCCAAACCTACTGTTAACTTCGCTATTGAGTAATGCGCTTTCTTTCTAACTTCAATAAAACTACCAGACAATATCTTAAACTTACTCATATTAATTCCTTTTAAATAGAGATAAACAGTTAGTTTCCACTTGTTGATATTGGCGATTTATACGATTGATGTCTGTGCAGTTTTTGCTATTTGGCTTTATTTCTATATCAAACTACAAGCTTGGAATTATTATATAGCGTATTAGATATCTAGCGGGCTTTGTGCCAAACTCGATAGCTGCTGACGTGAATCATCCGTCAACTGTGTTTTGTCTAACTTTAGATAAGCGACTTGCTCTTTTGCCATTACAACCAGCTCATCAACGCCATCTACTGCTAACATTTTTCGTGACCAGTCTTGGATGTTAATGTCTTTGGGAATAGTGACCGTCGTGCTCGATAGATAAGGTGGCTGTGCAATTGGAATAATTAGGAGCAATGCTGCACCCATAATAATAGCCAATATACCCCACGCCAATAAATTAGACTGACTTAATAACAGACCACCCATTGCCCCGCCGACAAACGCACCAAAGAACTGACTAGAGGAATTAAGACCCATCGCCGTTGCTTTATTGGCGACTGGTGCACGCTTAGATATCCACGAAGGAATCGTTGCCTCAAGCAAGTTAAAGCCCATAAAGTACAGCAGCAAGCCCAATATGATACCAACACCGACCTGACTACCAAGTGCTAATAACGCTAAAGCAGCAGTCATCAAAGCAATCGCACCCAAAAACACCTGACGCATTTTACGTTTCTTTTCGGCGATGATGATAAATGGTATCGCAATGGCAAAGCCAATGAATAATAGCGGCAAATAAACCAGTCCTTGCTGACGCACTGATAAGCCAAGTACTTCGCTAAGCTGGTGTGGCAATATCACAAATATGGCAGTCATCGTTAGATGTAGCGCAAAGATACCGATATGTAAGCGGTTAAGATCACCAATTTTAAGAACCGTCGCCAGTTGCTGACCAATGGTTTTATTATCTAGATTGTGTTTGAGCACGCGCATAGGCGTCGGTATGACCACTAATAGCAGCATCGCCAAAACAGCAAATCCTGAGGTCAGCCAAAACAGCCCAGAAATACCGAGCGAACCGACTAATAATGGCCCAAAAGCAAAGGCAAGCATAATGGAGGTCGCAATGGTTAGGCCCATCGTGGCCATCGCTTTGGTACGCATCTCTTCACGAGTTACATCTGCCAATAGTGCCATGAGTACAGCAGAGACCGCGCCACTACCTGCCAGCGCCCGACCAATAATAACCTCATATATATCCGTCGCATTTGCCGCAATCATGCCGCCTACAGCAAACAGTATCAACCCCAAAAATATAATAGGCTTACGCGGAAATTTATCAGCAGCAAGGCTCATCGGTATCTGAAAGATCGCCTGCCCTAATCCATAAATACCAACTGCCAAACCAATTAAAAATGGCGTTGCATGTGCATAATTTTCACCATAAACAGAAAATACCGGCACAATCATAAACAAGCCAATCATACGTAAGGCAAAGATGCCACCGACTCCGAGGATTGCTCGTTTCTCTACGCTATTCATACTTGCCTCACTGGTTGATCATTACTGGTTGCTCATTGCCATCTTTCATGACTAACACTTGCGCTATACCATGATGCATCACTGCTGGTTTATTAAGGTATTAGCCTATAAATCAAGCCCCCTAGTATAAGACATTCGTCGTTTGGTTGCCGAGACTTTTGTCTTACTGATGCAGCAATGTATATACTCTTAACCCAAGCCTTTCATATTATGAGATTATTTTGTTACCAAGTGCATCAGATGCATAGTCATGCCTTGAATAATGCTATCACTATGACAATAAAGTAAAACGTCGTAAGCATAATTAATATCCAGCTCGACACATCTATATAGCGACGAACGGCTTCTATAAAATGACATTTTTGGTCAAAACCATAACAAACGATGCCTGTTACTTAACACTAATTTGATTTAGATTTGCTTAGTCCCATAAAAAAGTCATAGAAAAAGCAATACAAAGACAAACAATAATAGAAAACGAACAACTAGACTCGCACGGCTTTTACCTTATAAATATTTAAATCATCTATAACAACACGATTTATAACTGCCCCTTTTATAACGACACCATAACTTTAGAATAACTCACGTTTTTACCAACTACTTTACTGACCTGTATTTACTTTTTGACTTGAGATATTTCCCAATCCCCTTTTAGCAAATAGGAAACCTGTAACCGATGGCACATGACCATATCGCAATACGCGGCGCACGTACTCATAATTTAAAAAACATTGATTTAGACATTCCACGAGATAAATTCGTGGTTATCACTGGCCTATCTGGCTCTGGTAAATCTTCATTGGCATTTGATACGCTATATGCCGAAGGACAACGTCGTTATGTCGAGAGTTTATCGGCATACGCTCGTCAGTTCCTCTCTCAAATGGAAAAACCTGAAGTCGATAGTATTGAAGGTTTGTCTCCTGCAATTGCTATCGAACAGAAATCAACCAACCATAACCCACGCTCGACTGTTGGTACAATTACCGAAATTTATGACTATCTTCGTCTGCTATATGCACGTATTGGTACACCATATTGCCCTGAGCACGGTGAGCCGATGGTCGCACAGTCGGTTACTGAGATGGTTGATCAGGTCATGGCATTGCCAGAAGATACTAAGCTGATGATATTAGCACCAGTGATTCGTGAGCGTAAAGGTGAGCATACCGTTTTACTTGAGCAGCTGATTGGGCAAGGTTTTGTCCGTGTGCGCGTTGATGGTGATGTCTATGATACCGATGAGCTACCGACACTGGATAAAAAGAAAAAACATACCATCGAGGTGGTAGTCGATCGCTTTAAAGTTCGTGATGACTTAGGTAACCGTGTCGCTGAAAGTTTGGAAACGGCTCTCCGCTTAGGTCAAGGACTGGTTACGCTACACTTTATGGATGGTAACCCAAAAGAAGGCGGCAGTGACAATCAAGTCATGTCGGCTAAGCACTCTTGCCCTGTCTGTGATCGTGCCGTGCCTGAGCTTGAACCACGTATGTTCAGTTTTAACAATCCATATGGTGCGTGCCCAAGCTGTGACGGTCTTGGTAAACGTCAGTACTTTGCCGCAGAAAAATTGATTACGCATCATGAGAAGTCACTTAACCAAGGCGCAATTAATGGTTGGGACAAGCGTCATGCCTACTATTTTGGCCTGCTTAGCACTGTCTGTAATCACTTCAAAATCGATATGGATATGCCATGGCAAGACCTGAGTAAAAAGCATCAAGACATCATCATGCACGGCTCTGGCAAAGAAAAGCTCACTTTTAACTTCACCGATGAGCGCGGTCGCAAAACGAACAAGACCGTACCATTTGAAGGCGTGCTGCCTTACTTAGAGCGTCGTTATGCTAAGACGCAAAGTAACCTCGTCCGTGATGAGCTGGCCAAATACTTGGCAGATACGACTTGTAACGTCTGTGATGGCGCGCGCCTAAATGAAATCTCGCGCAATGTCCGTGTTGACGATCAGACTATTGCTGAAATCGTCAAACTGTCTATCGGTGATGCGGCGGACTATTATAAAACACTAAAAATTAGCGGTCACAAAGGTGAAGTCGCCGAAAAGATCTTTAAAGAAATTAATGAGCGTTTAAACTTCCTTGTGAGTGTCGGGCTTGACTATCTTACTCTTGCTCGCTCTGCCGAAACGCTATCAGGCGGTGAAGCACAGCGTATTCGTCTTGCTAGCCAAATCGGTGCAGGTTTAATGGGCGTGATGTATGTACTCGATGAGCCATCTATCGGTCTGCATCAACGTGACAATGACCGTCTGCTAAAAACCCTCACCCGCTTGCGTGACTTAGGTAATACCGTCCTGGTCGTTGAGCATGATGAAGATGCCATTCGCCAAGCGGATCATGTCATTGATATCGGTATTGGCGCAGGCGTTCACGGCGGTCATGTGATCGCTCAAGGTACAGTCGATGACATCATGGCAAACAAGGAGTCGTTGACTGGACAGTATATGTCTGGTGAAAAGAAAATCGAGATTCCAGCGATACGTCATACTGCAAAAACCATGGACGTGGAAGTAAAAGGTAAAGCCAAAGCTAAAAAAGCGCCGATGATGATTGAACTAAAGGGCGCATCAGGCAACAACTTGCATGATGTAGATCTGACCATTCCTGTAGGCGTTATGACCTGTGTAACTGGTGTATCAGGTTCGGGCAAGTCTACCTTGATTAACCGTACACTCATGCCATTGGCAGCAACACAGTTAAATAACGCCTCAACCTTGCTCGCCGATAAGTTTGAAAGTATTAGTGGTCTTGAGCATTTGGATAAAATGGTCGACATTGATCAAAGTCCGATTGGTCGTACGCCCCGCTCAAATCCAGCGACTTATACTGGCGTGTTTACTCCAGTACGTGAGATGTTTGCTCAAACGCAAGAAGCACGTGCCCGTGGTTATAAGCCTGGCCGCTTTAGCTTTAATGTAAAAGGCGGACGCTGTGAGATGTGCCAAGGTGATGGCCTCATCAAAGTTGAGATGCATTTCCTACCGGATATGTATGTACCGTGTGATACCTGTGAGGGCAAGCGCTATAACCGTGAGACGTTAGAGATTCACTATAAAGGCAAGAGCATCGCCGAAGTGTTAGAAATGACTGTGGAAGATGCGACTGAGTTCTTCTCAGCGATACCTGCGATCTATCGCCGCCTGCAAGCGTTGATGGATGTTGGTCTTGGCTATATCCGTTTGGGTCAGTCAGCACCCACGCTATCTGGCGGTGAAGCGCAACGTGTCAAACTGGCGCGTGAGCTTGCTAAGCGCGATACGGGACAGACGCTCTATATCTTGGATGAGCCAACTACTGGTTTGCACTTCCACGATATCTACAAGCTGCTACACATTCTGCATACCCTACGCGATAAAGGCAATACTATCGTGGTCATCGAGCATAACCTCGATGTCATTAAAACAGCAGATTGGGTGATCGATCTTGGCCCTGAAGGCGGTAAAGGTGGCGGTATGATCATCGCTGAAGGCACGCCTGAAGAAGTCGCAGAAGTCAAAGGCTCATACACAGGTGAGTTCTTAAAGCCAATGCTCGAGCAAGGCATGAAGGACGTAAGCTAATACAAACCGATTAATCGTTGATAAAAGGCCACTCTTTATAGGGTGGCCTTTTTTTGCTATCACAAATTCTTATTTTGCAAAATTTTATATCGTTGGTGTATCTCAAGCTTAATACAGAGTAACTGACTAAAGAAATACCCATAATATTTAAAAATAGATTAACGTCATTATTTTTTAATATATTAAGCAGCACCCTAGTCATGATCATGTCTATTCTATGTATCAACAGAACGAACACATTATGCTATTAAACCACCCTACCTTCTGAAAAAGTTTATCTTAGTTCTATTTTTAACCAGTAATAGAATTAAGATGTATCCGCTAAAACAGTATGAAGAGCTAACATACTTCAAACACTGCATTTGACACCTAGTCTACTTTTGCCTACTATCTGTAACTTTGTTACTCATTGTATACTTTGACATTTCTAAAATGTAACGATTATAAGCCTAAAAATACAATGTCATATCTAATATCACCTCTTAATACTGCAAATGGAACCTAAAAGTATGAAAGTATTTTTGCGAAATAAATTGTCAGTCATGACTGTTTTTATGATGACTTCGTTGGCATTGGTTGGTTGTAATGACGATAACGACTCAACATCAAACCAAACGAATCCTGAAAACCCAGGAGAAGTGGTTGATCCGGCACAGCCCAATCAAAATACAGTATATGGCAAGTTGCTTTCATATGATGGTCAAACGCCAATCGCTAATGCGCTGGTATACGCCGTAGCATCAGCAGAAGGTGCTAATGTTAGTAGCCATATTGCAGCGAGCACCTACAGCGCTAGTAGTATACAGACTATGACAGTTAAGTCAGCGGATAGTACTACAGATGCTGACTGCGGCATTGCGCCCGCAAATAGCTTGGCAAGTACCTGTACCGATACGGATGGTAGCTATCGTCTAGATCTTGAAACGTCTACAAATGAGTTGCAGGTTCAGTTCAAAAAAGGGGCTTTTAGTGCTGAGCAAGAACTTACCCTATCAGGAACTGGATCATCTACAACAGAGATAACTCAGTTAGAAGATACCGTCCTCACAGAAGTTCCTAAAATGCTCGTCATCGAAGGAGCATATGACAGTATTGAACTCATACTCGCAAAGCTAGGTCTTGCAGATGTTGATGCAGCAGATGGTGATATTATTGACTCCAAGTTTGATATCTGGGAGTCCACGGACAATTTATTTGTAGATAGTAATAACGATGGTCAAGCCAATATATTTGATTATGAAGTGGTGTTTTTTAACTGTGGTCTAGATGACGAAAGCTGGTTGATGGATGATGATAAGAGACAGATGCTAAAAGAGTATGTCGATGGTGGTGGTCGAATCTATGTGAGCGATTTGGCATATGATGTCGTAGAGCAAACATTCCCAGAGTACATCGACTATTACGGTTCTGACGAGACACCAACCAATCAACCAGAAGAGGATGGCAGCGCTACGACAGGTGAAGACTCTATTACTATCCGTAGTAACATCGAGCCGACACTCAAATCATGGCTGGAAGAAGTCACCTGTACACAAGGCGATTGCTTGAATACTGATGGCACAGTGACTATCGACGGGTTTGCTAGTGGCTGGGCACGAATGAACGGCGTCAACAGTAGTGAAAATGTCGATGTATATGTAAGCGGGCAAGACAGTGATGGCACTATGCGTCCATTAACCGTTGGCTTTAATTATGGTAGTGGACGCGTGACCTACACCTCTTATCATAATGAAGAAGGCGGCGATAGCTACTGCTATAGCTTATTACTTGATGAAACGTTGGATCCTGAAGATTACATTGCCTGTCTGGAAGACCCAACTGAGGTAACCAGTATTCAGATAAGTGCTCAACAAAGAATCTTACAGTATCTGGTCTTTGAGCTATAGAGTACTTGATCATCAGCCTAGTTTTGGTAGATGACAAATAATGCATTGGGATTCATTAAAAGGCTGCTCTTTAGGGAGTGGCTTTTTTTGTTATTTTAATTTCAACATAATAGTTAATTAGTAAAAAATATTGATAATTATCAAAATATATAATGTGCATTCTTGAATAGCTATATTCGTTTATTTAAAAGTATTTACCTCTGAATACTCACTCAATTCATCCACATAACCCTCTATA
>NZ_JBQSVM010000029.1:0-40246 GCF_052376235.1 Psychrobacter sp. AOP7-A1-24
AAACAAAATAACAAATAGTTATTAGAATTGTGCTGAAAAATTTAGAATTGAAAACTATAGCGAAGCAATCATTTACGATATGTATGATAAGGACAATTATTTATTAGATAGCATATTGTAATCTGTGGCGTAGCTTGTTATATTATCGCTGCACTCAACGGTAGCCGTTATTTTAGACTACCGTAGTGCCAAATCAGGTAAAGTTAATAATTTTACCGCCAAGGGCTTGCATTCTATGCTAAATATTGTATAATGCTGTCCTTTACACCCATAGGCGATTGGCTCAATTGGTAGAGCATCGGTCTCCAAAACCGAGGGTTGTAGGTTCGAGTCCTACATCGCCTGCCATCTTCTTATCACATCTTTGTTGTACCCCACCATCTCCGAAGCGAGTTCTTTATGAGCAATGATCAAGATAACCTCGAGACTAAGTTATCTGATACCAAGGCGGGTGCTGGTGGAATGCTGTCTAAAGATAAGCACGTTTCAGCTAGCGGTACTACTGCTGTTGAAGTGGCTAAGACTGGCTCAGCAAAAGATTTGATTTTGTGGCTACTTGCTGCAGCTGTATTAATCGGTGCGACTCTAGTAAATCAATACTTACCAGGCTATTGGCAACCCGCCAACGACGTCTGGGTACGTATTGGTATTATTGTCGCACTTGTTGTATTTGCATTAGTTTGTTTGGCGTTAACGCACCAAGGCCGTGCTTTTAAAATATTGTTAAAAGACGCTGCTGTTGAGCTTCGCCGAGTGACATGGCCCGGTAAAGATGAAACCTTTCAATACACATGGCAAGTGATTGTCGTGATTGCGATTGCAGGTTTGTTTATTTGGTTATTAGATAACTTTTTTAATTGGTTCGTTGGTATTTTTATCGGTTAATAGCACGTATTAGTGACTATTAATAAGATATTTACTTATAACGACTTATTTATAATGATCAGGAGCGTGATATGCGTTGGTATATTGTCCAAGCGTTTTCAGGATATGAAAAACAAGTACAACGTTCATTAACTGATCGTATTAATCGTAGTGACTTCACTGAGTCATTCGGTGATGTATTGGTTCCTACTGAGGAAGTCGTCGAAATGAAAGACGGCAAAAAACGTAAAAGTGAGCGTAAGTTCTTCCCTGGATATGTATTGATCCAAATGGAAATGAACGACAATACTTGGCACATCGTAAAAGACTGTCCTCGTATTATGGGTTTCATTGGTGGTACGCCTGAGATGCCTGCACCGATTACACAAGTAGAAGCTGATCGCATTTTAAACCGCTTGAACCAGACTGAAACTGACCCACGTCCTAAGACTCTATTCGAGCCAGGCGAAGAGTTGTTGGTTATCGATGGTCCGTTTACTGACTTTAAAGGGTTGGTTGAAAAAGTGGATTATGAGAAGTCTAAGCTACATCTAACGGTAAACGTATTTAATCGACCTACACAGGTTGAGCTAGAGTTTAGTAAAGTTGAAAAACTAGACTAAAATAGCAAAATATTCATCAACCGGGGAGCTGTTATTTAATTAGGTATATACCCTGTTAATTTGGCGCTATCACCCATTCAGGAGAGTAACATGGCTAAGAAGATTGATGGTTACATCAAACTGCAAGTGCCTGCAGGCAAAGCAAATCCTTCACCACCTATTGGTCCAGCTTTGGGTCAAAAAGGCGTGAACATCATGGCGTTCTGTAAAGAATTTAACGCTGCGACCTCAAGCCAAGAGCCAGGTCTACCGATCCCAACTGAGATCACAGTATACAGCGATAAATCTTTTACCTTCATCATGAAGTCACCACCAGCTGCATACTTACTACGTAAGGCTGCTGGTATTGCTAAAGGTTCAGGTACACCGAACACTGCTAAAGTTGGTAAAGTTGACCGTGCACAACTAGAAGAAATCGTTAAGACTAAGGATGCAGACTTAACTGCAGCTGATCTTGACGCTGCTGTTCGTACCATCGCTGGTACTGCACGTTCAATGGGTATTACCGTGGAGGGTGTATAATGTCTAAGCTAACCAAACGTCAAAAAGAAATTCAAAGCCGTATTGATAACGAAAAGCAGTACACTATTGAAGAAGCGGTTCAAATCCTAAACGATTTGCCAACGCTAAAATTCAAAGAGTCTATCGATATTTCAGTAAACTTGGGCGTTGACCCACGTAAATCTGATCAAGTAGTTCGTGGTGCAACCAACCTACCTGCTGGTACTGGTAAAACTAAACGCGTTGCTGTATTCGCTCAAGGCGCTGCTGCTGAAGCCGCTAAAGAAGCTGGTGCAGACATCGTTGGTTTTGAAGACCTAGCAGAGCAAATTAAAGCTGGTAACATGGACTTTGATGTTGTTATCGCAGCTCCAGATGCAATGCGTGTTGTTGGTCAATTAGGTACTATCCTAGGCCCACGTGGTCTAATGCCTAACCCTAAAGTTGGTACAGTAACGCCAAACGTTGCTGAAGCTGTGACTAATGCGAAAGCTGGTCAAGCTCAGTATCGTGTTGATAAAGCTGGTATCATCCATAGCACTATCGGTCAAGTAGGTTTCACTGCTGAGCAAGTTATGCAAAATGCTCAAGCACTAATCTCAGACCTAAAGCGTGCTAAGCCTGCTACTTCTAAAGGTACTTTCATTAAGAAAATTACCTTGTCTAGCACTATGGGTCCAGGTCTAACGATCGATCCAGTACCTTATCGTACTGCTAAATAATTAAAGTCTTTGTCTTTCAGTACTTGAACTTCAAGTATTTTGAATAACAAACACAAACAGTTTTTAAAGAATTAGGTCAGCGTAGTATTTGCTACGCTGTCTAAGACCGTAGGTAGAGAGTGGTTTAAAGTTATAGGTAATAATCTTCGGGTAGTTATTATAATGATGAGTCACTTTTGTTAATCGACGACAGATGAAAATCTTAGTTGTCCTACGCAGACGGTGGCCCACACAGTTTAAGACAAGAGCGAATAGGGCGATATGGATTATTTATAATCCTCAAACTATTACTCAACGTCATTCTGATAACGGTGCCGTAATCAGTCGTTACCAGTAGATGCTTTTTTTACTAATTGAATCTGCTGGTAATGTGTCGTATCAAGTCAGTCTTAGCTTATAGTTCAAGCGTATAAAAACGTTGTTTTTAGCACTTTTATTATAAATTGATTGATAAGATTAAAGGAGTCAACTTATGGCATTAACGCTAGAGCAAAAACAACAAGTTGTGGCTGAAGTGTCTGAAGTTGCTGCTAATGCTTACTCAGCAGTAGCTGCCGAATATCACGGTATTGGTGTTGCACAGCTTACTCAGCTGCGCCAACAAGCTCGTGAAAAAGGTGTTGTTTTGAAAGTGGTAAAAAATACACTAGCAAAACGCGCTTTTGAAGGCACTAAGTTTGAGAGCATGTCAGACCGTATGACTGGTCCACTACTTTTGGCTTTCTCTATGGAAGATTTGGGATCTGCTGCTCGAGTCGTTTTCGACTTCAGCAAAGATAACAAAGCTTTAGAGACCAAATTAGTATCAGTCGGTGGTGAAGTTTATGGTCCAGAAGAGCTAGAGCGCGTATCGAAGCTACCAACTCGCGACGAAGCAATCTCTATCTTGATGGCTACTATGAATGCACCAGTGACCAAGCTTGTCCAGACTATGAACGCTGTTCCTGGCAAGTTCGTTCGCACTGTAGCGGCAATCAAAGACGCAAAAGAAGCTGCTTAATTGCTTGTTTTAACGTAACTTTAACATCGCTAATCTTGGTTGCACTTTATTGTCACACCTATTTGAAATGTCGACAAGCAATCAAAGCGATATTAGAATCAATTAATTTTTATCAGATAACGGAGAGTTCTCATGGCACTATCTAAAGATGACGTGTTAAATGCAATCGCTGAAATGTCAGTAATGGATATCGTTGAGCTAATCAGCGACATGGAAGAAAAATTCGGCGTAACAGCTGCTGTTGCTGCTGCACCTGCTGCTGCTGGTCCTGCTGCTGCTGCTGCTGAAGAAAAAGACGAGTTTGACGTAGTTCTTGCCAGCTTTGGCGAGAAGAAAGTTGGCGTAATTAAAGCCGTACGTGAAGCTACTGGTCTTGGCCTAAAAGAAGCGAAAGATTTGGTTGAAAGCGCTCCAGCTCCAATCAAAGAAGGCGCATCTAAAGCTGAAGCTGAAGAGTTGAAAAAGAAACTTGAAGAAGCTGGTGCAACTGTTGAACTAAAATAAGTTTAACTACTGTACGAAAAAAAGCTGGTAATGCCTTGCATTGCCAGCTTTTTTTTACTATAATTCGTAGCTTGACCTTTTGTGTCTGCCAACATACGTATGCAACATCACGGTGGATACCCATCAAAAGGACAGACGATATACATGCAAGCACACATGCCAGTTTTTGAAATCAGTTAATATGAGCTAAACGTCTGTAGATGTTTGGCATTTTTTTGTGTCTGCATGCTTTCCTATTAACACTATAGTTTATACTGATTCTAAAAGTTATAGTTACCCCGATTATTATTAATTCTCAAAAAAGCTGTTGATCATAGTTGCCTACTTGATGTGGTATGACTGTCGATATTTAGTCTTACAGACAGTTTGTATGTGTAGGGGATATAGTTGGTGATAAGTAGTCTAGATGGCAAGCGGTATATATGCAATTGTTATAGAGGTTATTTCCCAGCAATGTATTAGTAAATCAAGCCTGATAAGTAATCCATTGTAGGCTATGTGATATTGAATTTTCTGGTTGCAACAGTCATATAGACTGATTCACTTACCATGAATTTAGCAAGCAACGATGAGATTAAGTGAAGTGTGCTAGGTAAGCACTGAAGAGTAAAGTAGTAATTGACAGAAAAGACATGAACTGAACACGAAGACCCGTTTTATATTATCGTTTACGTCGCCGCGTTTGCATCGTATTTATGCTGACTGGCCACGCTTTTAATTTGTTTCCACGTTTACTGTAAGGACTCTCGATGGCATATTCTTATACTGAAAAAAAGCGTATTCGCAAAAGTTTTGCTGAATTGCCCACTGTAATGGACGTTCCCTATTTACTGTCTATTCAAGTAGATTCTTACGAGCAATTTTTGCAAGAGCACAAAAAGCCAAAAGCTCGTGAGAATACTGGTTTGCAAGCTGCGTATTCCTCTATTTTCCCAATTGAGAGTCACTCTGGTAACGCAGAGCTACAATTTGTTGAGTACTATTTAGGCACGCCTGAATTTGATGAGCGTGAGTGTATCTTACGTGGTTCAACGTTTGCTGCGCCTATGCGTGTCAAAATCCGTTTGATCATCAAAGACAAAGATAGCAAAGACAAAGACAGCAAAGCGGCTATCAAAGATATTCGTGAGCAAAGCGTTTACATGGGCGAGATGCCTTTGATGACTGCTAACGGTACTTTCATTATCAATGGTACTGAGCGTGTTATCGTATCTCAGCTACATCGTTCACCTGGTGTGTTCTTTGACCATGATAAAGGTAAGTCGCATTCAAGTGGTAAAGTGCTTTATAACGCACGTATTATCCCTTACCGTGGTTCATGGTTAGACTTTGAATTTGATGCAAAAGACTTAGTATTTGCTCGTATTGACCGTCGCCGTAAACTTCTGGCATCAATCATTCTACGTGCACTTGGTTTAACAACTTCTGAAATCCTAGATTTATTCTTTGATAAAGTTGCGGTTTATAAAGGCGAAGAGCAGTTTGAAATCGATCTAGTTGCTGATCGTCTACGTGGCGAGATGGCTCAGTTTGATATCGTATCACCAGAAGGTGACGTTATCGTAGAGCAGGGCAAACGCATCAACGCACGTCGCATCCGTCAGCTTGAAGAAGCAGGTATGACGAAAATTGCTGTGCCTGATGAGTATCTATATGAGCGTATCTTAGCGGAAGATATCGTTGTTAATGATGAAATCATTGCTAAAGCGAACACGCCAATTGACCATGAATTATTGGTTAAATTAAGCGCGTTTGAAGCCAGTGAAGCGCTTAAAGAATTTAGCATTCTATTCACTAACGATATCGATCAAGGTAGTTATATTGCTGATACGCTACGTGCAGATAGCACGTCAAGCCGTGAAGAAGCATTGATTGAAATCTATAAAGTTATGCGCCCAGGTGAGCCACCAACGGTTGAAACTGCTGAAAAACTGTTTGAAAGTATGTTCTTCAATGCAGATCGTTATGATCTATCAAACGTTGGTCGTATGAAATTTAACCGTCGTCTTGGTCTAGAATTTGATAACTCTGATGATCCTAATGTACAGCGCGAACGCAGTGTATTGACCAACGACGATATCGTTAACGTTCTAAAAGAGCTTATCGAAATTCGTAATGGTCGCGGCGATGTTGATGACATTGACCATCTTGGTAACCGCCGTATTCGTTCAGTAGGCGAGATGGCAGAAAACCAATTCCGCGTTGGTCTAGTACGTGTTGAGCGTGCGGTTAAAGAGCGTTTAAGCTCTGCTGAATCAGATAACTTGTCACCACAAGACTTGATCAACTCTAAGCCTGTTGCGGCTGCGGTTAAAGAATTCTTTGGTTCAAGCCAGTTGTCACAGTTTATGGATCAGAACAACCCGTTGTCTGAAGTTACCCATAAACGCCGTGTATCAGCATTAGGACCTGGTGGTCTAACTCGTGAACGTGCAGGCTTTGAAGTACGTGACGTACATGATACGCATTATGGCCGTGTATGTCCTATTGAGACTCCTGAAGGTCCAAACATTGGTCTTATCAACTCACTAGCAACATTTGCTAAAACCAATAGCTTTGGCTTCTTAGAAACGCCGTATCGCCGTGTGATTGATGGCAAAGTAACGGATATCATTGAATATCTGTCAGCGATTGAAGAAGTAGGTACTGTTATTGCACAGGCTGACTCACCGTTGACCGAAGATGGTGCGTTATCTGATGAAATGGTCAGTGTACGTAGCTATGGTGAATTTGTTCGTATGCCGCCAGAAAAAGTAACGCATATGGACGTATCACCAAGTCAGGTAGTATCGGTTGCAGCAGGTTTGATTCCGTTCCTCGAACATGATGATGCTAACCGTGCCTTGATGGGCTCGAACATGCAGCGTCAGGCTGTTCCTACGCTACGTGCTGATAAGCCGTTGGTAGGTACTGGTATGGAGCGTCACGTTGCTCGTGACTCTGGTGTTTGTGTTATCGCTAAGCGTGGCGGTGTGATCGAAGATGTTGATGCATCACGTATCGTTGTTCGTGTAAACGAAGACGAGATGACTGCTGGTGAAGCGGGTATCGATATCTACAACTTGATCAAATACACGCGCTCTAACCAAAACACTTGTATCAACCAACGTATCATTGTTAACCAAGGTGATGAGATTGCTTTGGGTGATATCTTGGCTGATGGTCCTTCAACGGATCTTGGTGAGCTAGCACTAGGTCAGAACATCCGCATCGCATTTATGCCGTGGAATGGTTACAACTTCGAAGATTCAATTTTGCTATCTGAGAAAGTAGTTAAAGAAGACCGTTTCACTACGATTCATATTCAAGAATTGACTTGTGTGGCTCGTGATACCAAGCTAGGTACAGAAGAAATCACTGCTGATATTCCAAACGTTGGTGAAGCAGCGCTATCAAGTCTTGATGAAGCAGGTATCGTGTATATCGGTGCTGAAGTTGACGCTGGTGACATCTTAGTTGGTAAAGTGACGCCAAAAGGTGAAACGCAACTAACGCCAGAAGAGAAATTACTACGGGCTATCTTTGGTGAGAAAGCGGCGGATGTAAAAGACACGTCACTACGTGTACCGACTTCTAGTAAAGGTACGGTTATCGATGTACAGGTCTTTACCCGTGATGGTGTTGAAAAAGACGCACGCGCAAGAGCGATTGAAAAATCGCAGCTTGATAGCTACCGCAAAGATTTAAAAGAAGAGCTACGTATCTTTGAAGAAGCAGCACGTGGTCGTATTGGTAATCTACTAGATGGCCAAAAAGTTAGCGGCGGTGCTGGTCTGAAAGCTGGTACGGTTATGGCATTGGCTGATATGAAAGATATGAGCCTTGAGACATTGCTTGATATCCAACCAGTAGAAGAAGAAATCTCTGAGCGTTTGACCCAGATTTCTGATTACTTGGTTGATAAGCAAAAAGATATCGATGTGAAATTTGCTGAGAAAAAACGCAAATTAACTGCTGGTGATGACTTGCAACATGGCGTACAAAAAATCGTTAAAGTATATCTAGCGGTTAAGCGTCGTATTCAGCCTGGTGATAAGATGGCTGGTCGTCATGGTAACAAAGGTGTTGTTTCACGCATCATGCCAGTTGAAGACATGCCTTATGATGAAAATGGTAATACCGTTGACATCGTATTGAACCCACTTGGTGTACCATCTCGTATGAACATCGGTCAGGTTCTAGAGACGCATTTGGGTATGGCAGCGAAAGGCTTGGGCGAGAAGATTGACGGCATGCTCAAATCTCAAGCGGCGATCAAAGAGCTACGTGACTTCTTGGACAAAATCTATAACCAAGTCGGCGGCGAGCAAGTTGATCTTGATAGCTTGAGTGATGATGACATCATGGCGCTATCAGCCAACTTACGCGGCGGTGTACCAATGGGTACCGCAGTATTTGATGGGGCAAGAGAAAGCCAGGTCAAAGATTTGCTAGAGCTTGCTGGTATGGATCGTGATGGTCAGCAAACGTTATATGATGGTCGTACTGGTCAGAAGTTTGACCGTAAAGTAACTGTTGGCTATATGTACATGCTCAAACTTAACCATTTGGTTGATGACAAAATGCATGCACGTTCAACAGGTTCTTACTCTCTAGTAACGCAACAGCCATTGGGCGGTAAAGCACAGTTTGGTGGTCAGCGCTTCGGTGAGATGGAAGTATGGGCACTAGAAGCATACGGCGCGACTTACACGTTGCAAGAAATGCTAACGGTGAAGTCGGATGACGTTGAAGGCCGTACGCGTATGTACAAAAACATTGTTGATGGTGAGCAGTACATGGATCCAGGCATGCCTGAGTCATTCAACGTACTGACCAAAGAAATCAAATCACTGGGTATCAATATTGAGTTAAAACAAAGCAACTAGCCCGTTGTTTAACTTAGTTGTCCACTAAAGGCAGTCTGCTTTATTGCTGCTTTTAGTGATTTGTCTCAACCCTATTCATTGCCTTCATTCATCTTATCTGCGTTAATGGTACGCTGTCAGATGATTATAAAGATAACGGAGAAGCAACTTGAAAGATTTACTCGATATCATGCAAAGCCCTACCGGCAACGGTAACCAAGAGTTTGATAGCATTCAAATTACTTTAGCCGCACCTGACGTCATCAAGTCATGGTCGCACGGCGAAGTAAAAAAGCCTGAAACCATCAACTATCGCACGTTCAAGCCTGAGCGTGATGGTCTTTTTTGTGCCAAAATCTTTGGTCCAGTAAAAGATTTCGAATGTCTATGTGGTAAATATAAGCGCCGTAAGTTCCAAGGCGTTATCTGTGAAAAATGTGGTGTTGAAGTTACCACTGCTAAAGTTCGTCGTGATCGCATGGGTCATATCGATCTAGCCAGTCCAGTAGCGCATATTTGGTTCCTAAAATCATTACCAAGCCGCATCGGTCTATTGTTAGACATGACGCTACGTGATATCGAACGCGTTCTGTATTTCGAAAGCTATATCGTTACTGAGCCTGGTCTAACTAGCTTAGAAAAATACCAGTTGCTTGATGATGAAGATTATTACAAAGCGCTTGAAGAGTTTGGTGATGAATTCACAGCCAAGATGGGTGCTGAAGCGGTTCAAGACCTATTGAAAGATATCGATATGGATCTTGAGATTGATGAGCTACGTGAAGCGATTCCACAAACTGGCTCTGAGACTAAGCTTAAGAAAATGTCTAAGCGTCTCAAACTATTAGAAGCATTCCGTGATTCTAATAACAAGCCTGAGTGGATGGTAATGAACATCTTGCCAGTACTACCACCAGACTTGCGTCCGCTAGTACCGCTAGAAGGCGGCCGTTTTGCAACGTCAGATCTAAACGATCTATATCGCCGTGTGATCAACCGTAATAACCGTCTTAAGCGTCTGCTTGAGCTGAGCGCACCTGATATCATCGTGCGTAACGAAAAGCGTATGTTGCAAGAATCAGTAGATGCGTTGCTTGATAACGGTCGTCGCGGTCGTGCTATCACTGGTAGTAACAAGCGTCCATTGAAATCTTTGGCAGATATGATCAAAGGTAAACAAGGTCGTTTCCGTCAGAACTTACTTGGTAAGCGTGTTGATTACTCTGGTCGTTCAGTTATCGTTGTAGGTCCAACACTGCGTCTACACCAGTGTGGTCTACCTAAGAAAATGGCACTAGAATTGTTCAAGCCATTTACTTATAACAAACTATTGTCTCATGGCTTAGCAACGACGATTAAAGCTGCCAAGAAGATGGTAGAGCGTGAAGAGCCACAAGTTTGGGATATGCTGGCCATGGTTATCCGTGAACATCCAGTACTTCTTAACCGTGCACCAACACTTCACCGTTTGGGTTTACAGGCATTTGAGCCAGTATTAATCGAAGGTAAAGCCATCCAGTTGCATCCGCTTGTTTGTACTGCATTCAACGCCGATTTCGATGGTGACCAAATGGCCGTTCACGTGCCATTGACGCTAGAAGCGCAGCTTGAATCACGTGCCTTGATGATGTCTACCAACAATATCTTGTCACCTGCGAACGGTGATCCGATCATCGTACCATCTCAGGATGTTGTACTGGGTCTATACTATATCAGTCGCTCGTCTATCAATGCTAAAGGCGAGAGCATGATTTTTGCTACCGTTAATGAGGCATTGCGTGCGATTGGTTCAAACGACCTACATGTAAACGCAAAGATTAAAGTGCGTGTTACTGAAACGCAAATTGACGAAGAAGGTAATGAGACTAAAGAAATCAGTATCAAAGATACGGTTGCTGGTCGTCTACTTATCTGGAATATCATGCCTAAAGGTATGACGTTTGATGAGTGTAACCAAGAGATGACGAAGAAAAACATCTCTCGCTTAATTAACTCTTGCTACCGTAAAGTTGGCGTAAAAGAAAGCGTTATGTTTGCTGACCAATTAATGTATCTTGGTTTTGCTCAAGCAACGCTATCTGGTGTGTCTATCGGTATCGACGACATGGTCATCCCACCACTTAAGAAGCAAATTATCGGAGTGGCAGAAGGCGAAGTTCGCGAAATCGAAGATCAATTTGAGCAAGGTTTCGTTACTGCTGGTGAGCGTTATAACAAAGTCGTTGATATCTGGTCACGTACCAATGACAAAGTCGCTAAGGCGATGATGGACAACTTGGCAACAGATAAAGTTATCAATGCACAAGGTGAAGAAGACGAGCAGAAATCATTCAACTCTATCTTTATCATGTCAGATTCTGGTGCTCGTGGTAGTGCGGCACAGATTCGTCAGTTGGCTGGTATGCGTGGTCTGATGGCTAAGCCGGATGGCTCAATCATTGAGACACCGATTAAAGCTAACTTCCGTGAAGGTTTGACGGTACTACAGTACTTCATCTCAACTCACGGTGCACGTAAAGGTCTAGCAGATACGGCACTGAAAACGGCTAACTCAGGTTACCTAACTCGTCGTCTAGTTGATGTGGCACAAGATTTGGTTATCACGAGCGATGATTGTGGTACTGAAGAAGGCCTACTCATGAAACCACATATTCAAGGTGGTGAAATCATTGAGAAGCTAGGTGAGCTAGTACTGGGTCGTGTGACTGCTCGTGATGTTACCTACAATGATGATACTGATAAAGTATTGATTCCAGCAGGTACATTGATCGATGAGTACTGGGTCAACGTCCTTGATAACAACGCGATTGATGATATCTGGGTACGTTCAGTAATTACGTGTGATGTCGAACATGGCGTTTGTTCACAATGTTATGGCCGTGACCTTGCTCGTGGTCATAAAGTGAATATCGGCGAGTCAGTGGGTGTTATGGCCGCACAGTCTATTGGTGAGCCAGGTACTCAGTTGACTATGCGTACGTTCCACGTAGGCGGGGCAGCAAGCTCGGCTTCTGTAGACAATAGCATCTCTGTACGTAATGCTGGTCAAGCACACTTCGAGAACATGAAGACGGTTCAACATACTGATGGTCATTTAGTCATCGTATCTCGTTCAGCTGAAATCGCATTGACCGATGAGCTTGGCCGTGAGCGTGAGCGCTATAAAGTACCTTATGGTTCTAGCGTACTAGTAAAAGACGAAGAGCAGGTCGAAGGTGGTCAAACTATCGCTAAATGGGATCCGCATACGCATCCAATTATTACTGAATTTGCTGGTACAGCACGCTTCAGTGATATCATTGATGGTAGCACTGCAACAGTGAAGGTTGATGATGCTACTGGTATGAGCTCATTTGAAATTTTAGCCACTCGTGACCGTTCAAGCTCAGCAAAAGACTTACGTCCTGCGATCATCTTGAACACTGACGAAGGCAAAGAAGTTGTTTACTTCTTACCAGCTGAAACTATCATCCGCGTGAGTGATGGTGAGAAGGTTGCAGCAGGTTCGATCTTAGGCCGTGTACCACAAGCTTCCTCTGGTACGAAAGATATTACCGGTGGTCTACCACGTGTTGCTGATTTGTTTGAAGCACGTCGTCCGAAAGATCATGCCATCATGGCAGAAATGACTGGTGTGGTTAGCTTTGGTAAAGAAACCAAAGGTAAGAACCGTTTCATCATCACCAACGAAGATGGTGAAGTACATGAAGAGCTAATCCCGAAATGGCGTCAAATCAACGTCTTTGAAAACGAAACGGTAGCACGTGGTGAAGTGATCGCTGATGGTCCACAGAACCCGCATGATATCTTACGTTTGAAAGGACAAACTGCGCTTGCTGACTATATCGTCAACGAAGTACAGGATGTTTATCGTCTGCAGGGTGTAAAAATCAACGACAAGCACATCGAAGTTATTATTCGTCAGATGCTGCGTAAAGTTGAAATCACTGATGGTGGCGATTCAAGCCACTTCAAAGGTGATCAGGTAGAGTATGCTGATATCAAAGCCTTGAATGCTAAGCTAGAAGCGGAAGATAAGTTCCCAGTACAGTTTGAGCGTCAATTGCTTGGTATCACTAAAGCAAGTCTAGCAACTGAAAGCTTTATCTCAGCGGCGTCATTCCAGGAGACAACTCGTGTCCTAACTGCGGCTGCTGTGACTGGTAAGGTAGATGAGCTACGCGGTCTTAAAGAAAACGTGGTTGTTGGTCGCTTGATTCCTGCAGGTACTGGTCTTGCTTATCATAAGACACGTAAAGAAAAAGCAGATCAGAAGCTACAAGATAAAGATCTTAATGCGGCGTTTGATATGACTGCAAGTACGGACAGCAAAGACTTTGCAAGCTTTGATGAAGCCTTTGCTCAAGAGTTAAACCAAGACAACTAATCGTGTTGAATATTTTTGACTCACGCTCAATTTAATGAAAAAGCCAGCATAGTTGCTGGCTTTTTTGTGCGTATAAAAAATCGAAAAAGGCATGGTGCTATGATCTAAAAAAATAGTACACTGGAAAACATGCTCCAATTCACTATTTATAGAAGGATAAGTAACCAATGGCAGGCAAAACGCGCGTCGCTAAATATCAAGCAGATCGAACCAATCAAAAGCTCTATTTTTGTCGTCTATCCTGTCAATCTGCAGGAAATACTAATGACAAGCAGTTATATCAAGCACATTGCGAGACCGCTATTTTTCATTTGCACGGTGCTTTGTTAGCATTTATCCAAGAACTTGGTCATTTCTATAGCTTGAATATGACATCACCGACATTGCTTGATATAGAGCAAGCACTGAGTGAGCGTACACAAGTATCTCCCGAGATTCAGCGCTTGCAGCAATTACAACAGCAAGGGTTTATTGCCAATATAGAGCGCGCTTATCAGCGTTGTCTTTATGCAGTACCACCAGATACGATCGTAGATGAAACATCGAGTAATAGCTCAACATCGCCAGACTTGATTGTCAATGTTGTCACCTTGTCCAATCAGTGGTTACCTGACGAAGCAACAATACGGGAATGGCGCCAACAACTTTTAGACTTGATCGAGCAGCTACGTGCAGGTATGGTTGAATTCTAATAGAGAATTTTACATTTCTATTAGATGTTGATTGATCCGACCGAGAATACGATCAAATGGGGTAGGCCATAGTCTACAGCACATAGAAAAGGCTTACTCATTAATAATAGAGTAAGCCTTTTTATTATCAAATTAAGTACTGCTTGATTTGTTATTCTGGCATTGATGGTATGCGCTGAACAGGTGTTACACTTAACGGGTTTTGCGGTACGTCATCAGTAGCGCGGCTATTGTTTAAATCTGCTGTTGGTAAGGATTGCGCATTTTCACTAGTTTCTGGTTGCGATGATTCACGTTTTTGTGTTCGAGCCACAGCTGGTTTTTTCGAATCAGATTTTGTAGTAGATGGTTTTCCTTCATTAATGGTAAACCCATAATCATTTGGTACCCACTGGTACGGAGTATTGGCCAGTTGAGCTTTCATGAAATCTATCCAAACTGGCAACGCTGCTACACCACCATACTCACGGCGACCCATTGTTGATGGTTGATCAAAACCCATCCAGACAACGGTTGCATTGGTAGGATGAAATCCTGCAAACCATGCATCTTTAGCTTTATTAGTTGTACCTGTTTTACCCCCAATATCTTTACGACCTAGCACTTTCGCTCTTCTCGCCGTACCACGTTGAACCACATCCCGTAGTATATCTGCCATCTCGAACGCTACTCTAGGTTGTAATATACGTGGTGCTTGCTTTGCTCTAGTATACTGTAAAGCTGGCGCTTTTAAGCGGTCTGACTGCGGGCCGGAGTCATATACTGATGAATCAACTGCCGTGTTAGTTTCATCCTCATCCTCATTTTCTGACTCTTTCTGAACGGAATCTATTGGATCACCATCTTCAGATATCTGATTGTGTTCCTCGATTAATGTATTGTTGAGTTCATCTAGTTGTTCATTAAAGCATGATGCACAAGCTCGGCTTGGATTGGCTTGGAACAATAATTTGTTACTGTAGTTGTAAATTTGACCTATAAAATATGGCTGAATACGACGACCACCATTGGCAAAGGTAGAGTAAGCAGTTGCCATTTGTAGTGGTGTAGCTTGTCCTGTGCCTAATGCTAATGATAGGGTTGTCGGTAGTTTTTCTTTGTTTAGGCCAAAATTGTTCAACAGACTACGTGTATCAGAAATACCGATAGCTTGCAATAATCGAATAGACACTAGGTTACGTGATAAGTATAAACCACGACGTAAAGTGATATCCCCTAAGAAACGTCCATCAGAGTTTTTAGGTTTCCATCCACCTACTTGAATAGCTTCATCAGAGACTATTGTATCTGGACGATAACCTTTTTCTAAAGCTGCTGTATAGACAAGGGGCTTGATGGTTGATCCAGGCTGGCGCCAACCTTGTAAAGCGCGGTTAAATTTACTGTGGTGGAAATCAAAGCCACTAACCAACGCATTGACAGCACCAGTTTCTGGATTTAACGAGACCAAACTACCTTGAATTTTAGGTATTTGACCTAATTGCCAGTTGCCATTCGCGGTAGGTATCACGCGAATAATGTCGTTTATCTTAACGACTTGACTGGCGTTACTAGGATAATAACCAATGCGGTCGACGGAAATATGTTTACGTGCCCATTTCATACCAGACCAATTAACGGTCACTTTTTCACCGGATTGCAAGACGGCATCAAAGCTACGAGAGTTGACTTTAGTCACTTTGGCAGGAGACATGTTGCTGTAGCGTCGGAAGTTTTCGAGAGGCTCATCATTTGCTTCAGCTCCTCGCCAACCATGACGATGCTCGTAGGAAATTAAGCCTGTCACTACTGCTGCTTCTGCATCTGTTTGCGCTTTGCTATCTACCGTGAGACGAACGCGCCAACCACTGTGCATGACTTGATCGCCATAACGTTCGACTAAAGAGGATCGCGTCATTTCTGCCAAGTAAGGCATGTTTATATCGAGCTTTTCTTTATATAGTTTGATACCTATAGGAGAGTTGACCGCCTCATCGTATTGAGCTTGGCTAATATAGCCAAGCTCATGCATGCGTCCAATAATCCAGTTACGACGAGTCAATGCGCGGCTAGGGTTGGCAACTGGATTATACTTAGAAGGAGCTTTTGGTAGGCCTGCTAACATGGCCATTTCAGCAATAGTTAGATTGTCTAATGATTTACTGTAGTATTTTTTAGCCGCCGCGCGAATACCGTAAGCACCTTCACCTAAATAAATTTTGTTGACATACAGCGTCAAAATATCATTCTTACTTAGTTCATCTTCAATTTTTCGAGCCAAAAATAATTCTGTCAACTTGCGGTTCAGAGTACGCTCTGGACTTAAGAAGTAGTTTTTGGCAACCTGCATCGTAATAGTAGAGCCACCTGTCTGACCATCGTCATCAGTGACTGCTTCGGTAACAGCTCGACCAAGACCTTTAATACTAATACCGCTATGCTGAAAAAAAGCAGCGTCTTCGGCAGCTAAAAAGGCATGGGTTAAATCTTCAGGAATCTCATCAAAACTAACTGGTAACGATAAACGATTGCCATATTGGCCAATCAATTTATCATCACTACTATAAATTTGTAATGGCATTTCTAGTTTGGCTGTTTTGATCTCTTGTGTACTGGGTAAGGTTGGCGATAAATACATTGCCATCCCATAAAAACCAATAGGTACAGCAAGTGCTAGAACAACTGCCAATGCTAGACAAGCGATAAAGAGTCCCACCAAAAAGCGAATGAGACGAGCGGTAGCATTTGTTTTGGCCATAATAAGACTTATTAGTTAGAATTTGTAGCAGACAATATTATTATACCTTGAACAAAATAGGCAGGTCATAATAAATGTGTAAGTTGGCCTTAATATATTTTTAAATGCTTGAATCTATCAATTAAGTAAAGTATTGTGTTGAAATATTACAAATAATTACCAGATTGTACAATTAATATAAGGTATAGAGCTAGTGAGGCTATTTACTTCCAAGAGTCAACATTTGATTGGCGTGGATATTTGTGCCACTTCAGTAAAGTTGGTTGATATACAACGTCAGCAGGGCATGTTCCATTTGAAATCTTATGGTATTGAAAGACTAACGGAAGGTACCGTAGTCGATAAGATTCTAGTCGATACAGAGGCTGTCGGCAATATTATAACGAGTTTAGCAAGGCGCTGCCAAGTCGCAGGTAGTAATGCTGCGACTGCTGTTTCTGGCTCTGCAGTGATTACTAAAATTATTGACATGGATGCAGCGCTTAGCGATGTGGAACGTGAAGCGCAAATTCGTTTGGACGCTGATCAGTATATACCGTATCCATTAGAAGACGTTAATCTAGACTTTGAAGTATTAGGACCGTCTTTGGTTAGCGAAGATATGGTTCAAGTGTTGCTAGCTGCTTCTCGTTCAGAAAACGTCGATCAGCGTGTCGATGCGTTAGCGTTTGGTGGTCTACAAACGAAAATCATGGATATCGAATCTCATGCAATCGAGCGTGCGTTTGGATTGATGGTAGATAGCTTACCAAATGTACCAGAATTAGTAGCGTTAGTGGATATTGGCCACAATCAGACTACCCTATATATCGCCAAGAATGGCGAATTTATTTATAGCCGTGAGCAGTTATTTGGCGGTGCTCAGCTGACCGAGGCAATACAAAACCGCTATGGCTTGTCAGCAGAAGAAGCGACACTGAGTAAGCGCGAACGTACCTTACCTGACGACTATTATCCTGAGGTGCTAACCCCTTTCATAGAAAACACTATTCAACAAATCACGCGCTCTTTACAGTTTTATTTTTCATCAAGTCAGTATAGCAGTATTGATCACGTGGTGCTTGCAGGGGGCAGCAGCTCTATTGCTGGTCTCGCTGGTATGGCACAACAAAAAATGGGTGTGACTGTTAGTGTTGCCAACCCTTTCACTAATATGACGATTGCACCAAGTATTGATAATGAGCAACTGGCAGTTGATGCGCCAAGCTTGATGGCTGCATGTGGTCTTGCGTTAAGGAGCTTTGACTAATGGCTCGTATTAACCTTTTACCTTGGCGACAAGAAGAGCGCGAACGTCGCAATAAAGAATTCATCACTTTAGTAGTGGCAGTTACGCTGCTGACGCTATTAGCCGCTTTTGCTTCATGGAGTTATTTTAATAACGAGCTTGATGAGCAGCTTGATGCCAACGCATTGATCGAACAAGAAAATACTCGCTTAGATACGGCACTAACTGAAATTGACAGTTTAGAGCAGCGCCGTGAAGATATTATTTCGCGCATGCAAGTCATCCAAGATTTGCAGGGACGACGTCCTGTACCTGTACGTTTATGGGATGATCTCGCCAAAGCTATTCCACCAGCACTTTATCTAAATAACCTTAAACGAGAAGGTGATGTCCTAACTTTGACAGGCTTAGCAGACAATCCAAATATTGTGTCTAGCCTGATTCGCAACCTTGATAATAGTAAATGGATGGGCGGCTCAGCAGTGAGTAATATTCAACAGAATATTAGTGCTTATGAGGCTGCTCCAGCTCTCAATAATACAGTTAATACTGGTGAACAGCCGCGACCTGTTTATCCTGAAGACAGCTATGTACAGTTTGTAGTAACGACTAGAGTACAATCGGAAACTCCGACTACTGTTGATACCGATGTTGCTCCAGGAGGTGCGTTATGAAGCTTATCCGCAAAAAGAGCCTCTCTAAAACTAAGAAATCTGCTTTGAAGTCAAAAAAGCAATTCGATTTCAATGAGTTTCGCCGTAGTTTTGAGTCGCTAGATTCAGAAAATTATGGCAGTTGGCCACTGCCTGTAAAGGTCACAGTCATTGGTCTCATTATCACTTTTATTGCAGCGTTATCATGGGCGTTACCTATCAGCAGCAAAATTGATGAGATCAATGCGGCTGAGAGCCAGCAACAGACCTTGCTCGATAGCTACCGTGAAAAAGAATCTCGCGCACGTCATCTAGAAGCTTATCAGGCGCAAGTGGTCCAGATGGAAACTGAATTTAATACTCTATTAGATCAGTTGCCGAAAGATACGCGTGTGTCAGAATTGGTAGAAGGCATAAACATGACAGGCGTTGGCAGCAATATCCGTTTCCAAGATATTTCAGTAGAGCCTGAAATTGAAAATGAGTTCTTTATTGAGCAGCCAATACGTATTGCAGCTTTGGGTGAATACCATCAGTTTGGTAGCTTTATCAGTGGTCTGGCTGCACTTCCTCGAATTATTACGATGCATGATTTTGAGGTCAGCAATCCGCAGCCTACGTTGGATGTTTTGCCAGAGCTTAATCTAGTCTTGCAAACTAAGACTTATCGCTCTAAAGAAGCGGCTCCTGAAGGTGATGAAGCCGCTGCTACTGATGCAAATGCAGGAGGCAACTAATGAGTATCCGAAGAATGCCCATGCTATTGGCCTTAAGTGTCGCTGTTTTATCTATGACAGGGTGTAGTGACCGTATAGGTCTAGCAGAGCAAGCAATGACTGATATTCGCAATCAGCCTGCACAGCCTATTGAGCCGCCGCCCAAAGCTGAGCTGGTAGAGGATTTTGTGTATAGCGCTAGTTCGCAGCGCAGTCCATTTTTACCACCAAGTTTAGTAAATGTACAAGGTCCGACTACCTCTATAGATGGTGTGCGCCCAGATATAAATAGAATAAAAGAACCACTTGAGCAGTATGAACTGTCGCAATTGGTCTTTCGAGGTGTAGTGATTTCGCCCGAAGGTCAGCGATATGGATTGATACAACGGCCTGATGGCTCTGTTGCAAGTGTTAAAGTAGGCGATTATCTTGGATTAAATGACGGCCGTATTGTTGAAATCACGCCGACACAGATTAACTTGATTGAAATTTTGCCAGATAGCCGCGCAGGGTTTGTAGAAAAACCTCAGTCGCTGGTATCCCCTATAAGCTAAGTCGGCAGATTTTTTGAGGAGTAAATAATGACAGTACGCAACAACAAGGTAATGACGATGAGTAACCGCGTTTCTTCTTCTCTTGCCGTTTCAGCACTGGCACTGAGCATGATGGCAGTAAGTAGTAGTGCCCATGCGGCTCAGCGTATTAACAACGTTTCAGTAGTTCAGACTGCGCCTGCAGTAACACAAATGCGTTTAGGATTTACAGGATTGCCAGTATTACCAGCAGCCTATCAGCTTGATGATCCTAGTCGTTTAGTCCTAGATTTTGAACAAGTACAGAACGGGCTTGCTAGCCGCTTCAACGAATATAATATCGGCGCAATCAATGATGTTACTACGTTAAGTAGTGACAGTACCACGCGTCTCATTGTTGGTTTAAAAGAGTCGGGAAACTATACAACAGCGATTGAAGGCAATGATTTATTATTAACCATCACTGACCCTAATCGTCCAGTCATTACCAGTGACCCTATTCAAGATGTGCTCAATAGTAATAATAGTATGACAACGACCGCAGTCGTGACACCTATTGTTGAGAGCTCTACTGTACCAGTGACGCCTGTACGTACCCCGAATAAAGTTGTCGTGAAGAACGAAGTGCCAGCTGATACGATGGTGGTCAGAGTTAACCCGCTATTAAATCCACAGCTTGCTTCTTCACAGGTGAGCAGGCAGTACAGTTATGATGGTCTGAGCTCGGTCAACTTTTCAGCGGGAAATGATGGTGGCGGCAGCGTCAGTATGGTACTTGCTAATGAAGCTATCCCAGTAGATGTGCAGCGTCAAGGCAACAAGTTGGTGGTACGATTAACAGGTAGTACGGTGCCTAGAAACCTGCTACGCCGTCTAAATATCAATAGTGGACTTGTTAGTAGTATTGATACTAAAAACCAAGGTCAAAATGGTGTTGTCACTATTAACATGAATGACGACTATGAATATCAGGCTTACCAGTCAGGTAATCAGTTGAATATTAGTATCAACAAGCCTGAGCTATTACGTGAGCCGACGTTAGAAGAAAGAACCTATAGTGGCGAACCATTATCTATGGAGTTCCAAGATGTTGAGATTCGTAGCGTTCTAGATATTTTAGCTCAGTTTACTGAAATGAACGTCGTTGCTAGTGACTCAGTCGCTGGCAACATCACCTTACGTCTGATTAATGTCCCTTGGGATCAAGCCCTCGATATTATTCTAAAGAGCAAAAACCTAGGCAAACGTGAAAATGGTAATGTAATTTTGGTGGCACCTTCTGCTGAGTTGGCTGAGCAAGAAGCACGTGAACTTGAAGCGCAGCAAGCTGTTCAGTCATATGCACCCCTACGTACTGAGTACATCCGTTTGAGCTATGCAAAAGCACAAGATGTCTTAACACTTATTTCTCAAGGAAGCGGTGCGACTGGTAATAATAGTGGTCTATCAAATCGTGAGGATAATAATACATTGTTATCCAATCGTGGTACGGTAACGGTTGATGAGCGTACTAATACTTTGATTATCAAAGACGTTGCTGACAGTATCGAAAATATCCATAAATTGATCAGTAAAATTGATATTCCTGTTCGCCAAGTTATGATTGAAGCTCGTATTGTCAGTGCTACAGATAGCTTCAGTAAAGAAATTGGGGTTCGCTGGGGTATCTTGTCAAATGGTGCAGCCAACAACCGCAGCTTATTGGTTGGTGGTAGCAATCAAACATTAGCTGATCTTAAAGACTTTGACATAGAGACAACGACTGTCAATGGTCAAACCGTTTCTTATCCTTCTTATGACATTACTAGTCCTGATAACTTAAACGTTGATTTGGGTGTATCTAACCCAGCGGGTAGTATTGCCTTTGGTTTACTCAGCATGTCGGATGTGATGCTTGATCTTGAATTATCAGCACTACAAGCAGATAATCGCGGTGAAGTCATTTCCACACCTAAGATTTTGACTGCCGACAAGCAAACAGCGAAGGTTTCTTCTGGTACTCAGATTCCATATCAAGAAGCTTCAGCCAGTGGTGCGACAACAACCAGCTTTAGAGAAGCTGCATTAAGTTTAGAGGCTACACCAAACATTACGCCAGATGGTAAAATTGGTTTGCAACTGGTCATCACTAATGGCACGCCAACAATCATCAATAATCAGGTTGCCATCTCTGAAGATTCTATATCAACCAATGTCATCATTGAAGACGGACAGACAGTCGTATTAGGCGGCGTCTTTAAAAACCGTACCAACAACGGTGTAGATAAGGTGCCTTTCCTAGGAGACTTACCTTATATTGGTCGTGCCTTCCGACGCGATGTACGTAGCAACACCAAGGAAGAGCTACTTATCTTTGTGACACCAAAATTAATCAACGACGGTACTAGCCGTCTGAATTGATTGTCAGTCAGTTGATTACTAAAAAAGTAAGCCATAGTGCTTACTTTTTTTATGCGTGAAATTAGCGATTTTAGCGCTGCAATAGATATGTATGTACCGATAGATAGAGTGCTCTAAATTTTACTCACAATAATCACGGCTCATTACTAGCCAGAATTACAATGACGTTGTATCATACCTAATTTAGCTGAGTAAGTATTATGGGGCAGGAATTACCGTCGGTGTTTTTAGTGGGTCCGATGGGAGCAGGGAAAACGACAATCGGGAAACTGCTAGCCAAGCAGTTAGGTCGCACTTTTGTAGACAGTGATTGGTATATTGAATCGCAGACAGGTGCCGATATTGCCTGGATATTTGCCAAAGAAGGTGAAGCAGGTTTCCGCGAGCGTGAAACGCGTGCTATTGATGAGTTGACTCAAAACTCTCAAATCGTATTAGCAACTGGTGGCGGTGCAGTTATGTGTGCCGAAAACCGAGAGTTTCTAGAGCAGCGTGGTATCGTCGTTTATCTTAATGCGCCTGTCGAAGTGCAACTGGCGCGCACTTCTAAAGACAAGTCTCGACCATTATTGCAACAGCCTAATCCTAGAAAAATACTGCAAGATTTGTACAGTACTCGCGATCCACTCTATCGCCAGATTGCACATATTGTTATGCCTACTGGTCACACTTACCCACGTCATATGGTTAATCAGTTGATGCAGCATTTAGAGTCATTCGTCGATTGCCCTACGGTATCATCGACGCACCAAGAAGATTAGCAACTACGATTGATATGTAGACTGATTTACTTTTACCTCATTGAAGTGCTTCGGGAGTAACACATGGTAATGCCAACGTTTCATGATAGCCTAATAGTTCATACGCAAGGTCATGATTATCCTATTGTTATTACTGAACAATCTACGACTGAACATAGCAGTATGGCGAAGCAAGTCGCGCCTTATATCAGTGGTCGTCAAGTTTTGATTGTCACTAATGACACTGTGGCACCTTTGTATTTAGCAGCATTAGAAGATGAGCTAGCAGAGCAGTTTACGGTAAAGGTATGCGTACTGCCAGATGGTGAACAATATAAAAATCAGGCAAGTATTGATCAAATTTATGATGCGCTGATGACAGAGCATTTTAATCGTGATGTGACCCTGATAGCTCTTGGCGGCGGTGTGATTGGAGATATGACAGGTTTTGCTGCCGCCAGTTTTATGCGTGGTGTAAATTTTATTCAAATTCCAACGACACTATTGTCACAAGTAGATTCTAGTGTTGGCGGTAAAACAGGTATCAATCATCCGCAAGGTAAAAACATGATTGGTGCTTTTTGGCAGCCACAAATGGTACTTGCCGATATGAGTACGCTTAAGACATTGCCTGCACGTGAGCTATCGGCTGGAGTCGCTGAGATTATTAAATATGCACTTATCATGGATGAGAGTTTCTTAACGTGGCTTGAAGCAAATTTACCAGCGATGATGGCACTTGATTTGGCAGTACTTGGTGAGGCCGTGAAACGCTGCTGTCAGTATAAAGCTGACGTCGTGGCGCAAGACGAAAGAGAGTCAGGTGTACGCGCGCTATTGAACTTTGGTCATACTTTTGGTCATGTGATCGAGACACATGAAGGTTATGGCAACTGGTTGCATGGCGAAGCAGTGGCGGCTGGTATGTTACAAGCAGCTGAGCTATCACAAAAAATTGGCTGGCTAACTGATGATGAGGTTGTACGGATTAAGCGTGTCCTAGAGTTAGCAAACCTACCTGTTATTCCGCCAGCTATCGATGTAGAAACTGCTTTGGATCTAATGGGACACGATAAAAAAGTGAAATACGGACAAATTCGCCTGATTTTGTTAAAATCAATAGGGGATGCGGTACTCACTAATGAGTTTGACGACCAACTGTTAAATGAAGTTCTGTCAAAACATAGTGCATAACGTCTCAAAAACTTCTCGTTTATATGTTTATACTAAAATCTCGTACTTGTAGCCGTCTGGTTAGCTGTACCCTAGTTTGAATAAGCATTTATACTATGCTGCTAAACATGTGTTTATCAAGGACCGCCTCATGGCAACATCAAAAACAAAAACGCATACTGCTAGCCAGTCATACAGCCGTCAAGCATTGATTTGGCTAATAGTGACCCTACTGTTAGGGGTAGCCACAGCGTTAGTATGGATGTTCAGTCAAACGCCAGCCAGGGGCGCCAAAATTGAAAATGCACCAATATCAGCTCCAGAAGTTTTGGACGAAGAGTTTGAGCAGCCGCTGAAAGTTGAATCGTTGCATGAGCTAGATACTGATGTGCAGCCTATTGATTTCGATACTGCGTTTCAAGATTTACGCGATTATCCTGATGAATTCAAAGACAAGCGTTATTTGCTGGCTAATAAGGGTAAGTGGACCGTCCAAGTAATGAATGTTGCTGAGAACGACGTGATTGTTAGTTACTTAGAAGGCCGTAAAGATCGCAATAAATTTGCTTATTTTCGTTATCTTGATGATGAAAAACAGGTCCGTTATATGCTGACTTATGGGATTATGAGTAGCCCGCAAGAAGCGGTAGGGGCCGCAAAGTTGATAGACTTTAAATTACCTAACAATGTACGTGTATTACCAGAAGAGATTAATCGGTATGTTAGTATTATTGATAATTATGAGCGTTCCGATCCAATAAAAGATTTGAGTACAAAACGTACACGTGCCGTTGATTTGGAACCTACTGAGCAAGAAGTGCCAGCGCGTTCACAAGAAGAAGTGGACGCTGCTCAAGCAGCTAACGGTAATCGTGGCAACCAAGGCAGCGCAAACAATAGCAGTGCTCAAAAAAGTATTCGTCAGTCAGCAGATACTTCTGCCACGTTGTCTGTTAGTGAAGAGCGCACGGTTGGTGGTGAGGTGCAAACAATATCTGAAGCATCGTCGAAAGACACAAATAACATAGATAAGCCAGCTGAAGAGGGTAATACGAGTAAGAAGTTACCAGTAGTGCCAACACCTAAACCGCCTAGTAGCACGAACAACAGTTCAAGTGCTAACGGTAAAAGCGCTGATGCTAACTCTGCTACAAATAACAGTGATAGTATGAAAGCACTAATAGAAGATAAGAGTAATTAATTCTTATTCACCGGATTAATTAAACCCACTAGCTGCCTTGTTAGTGGGTTTTTTTTGACATCATATAAAACAATTTTATCGTTGTAACAAAAGACTGACTATTAACGCTAAGTATCACTAAGGCCTTTTATTAAGTAGCGTATATACGATTCACATTAAAATTTTCATAGTAGTTTTATTTGTCTCATAACCAATAGTAATAAGTTCTCTTACAATTTATGGCTAATGAATCGATAGAAAAGACTAGATTTTTTGACAATCATTAACTAATATAACTGTGGGCGACGTTCTGTATAGTTATCGTAAAAAATGTCTATTTAACAATTATTTAGTGGTTTTTTCGTAGTTTTTAGAGTTATTTACTAAATATTATTGTCTCAAGCGCGGTTACTTACCATCTATAATAAGGTTATTGTAAGTGACGCAACCTCTCTTATTGTCACTCTTTTTAGGGTAAACAAAGTGCTTGAATACAGAGCGTCAGATATTCAAGATAAACAAATGCACCGTTATTAAGTCGTTATATGCTTAACTTTAAATGTTAAACATGACAACATAACAAACAATGCTTAAATGGATGGCATTAGCTATCACGGATTGAGTAACAGGCATCTAAGGGTGTAGATCCACCCGTTGCCAAGGGCTGCTAATTACTATCTTTTGATACACGGACCACATGTCAAGACATCAGCTAACGACCAGGAGGGTCAAGGGTTTACTTCCCCTTAGAGTATGATGTCTATCGAGCATTGCACTATTTGCCAATTCGAACACACGAATATCCACTATCAGCCCGTTCTGCTTACGGGTACCAGCTTATACTCCGCATTGGAAATGTAAGCTGCCCGTCTACTTAAAAGGACAAGCTATGTCAATGATTTCCTCACAAACACACTTGGCTACGCCAGATGATTTTTCTGATAATTGCGGTTTTGGCCTAATTGCCCATATTGAGGGTGAAGCAAGCCATGATTTGGTAAAAACTGCCATTCATAGTTTAAGTTGTATGACACATCGCGGCGGTGTTGCTGCTGACGGTAGAACTGGTGATGGTTGTGGCTTACTATTAGCGACGCCTACCGACTTTTTTAAACAGATTGCTGACGAGCAGCAGTTTGCAATTACGGACAATTTTGCCGTTGGTATGGTGTTCGTTAATTTAGATAGCAATAAAGCTAAACATAGCCAAAAAATATTAAGCGATGAAATTACAGCCCAAGGATTAGAAGTGGCTGGTTGGCGTGATGTGCCACTTGATTTGAGCATTGTTGGTGAGATTGGTCGTGAGACGTTGCCAGACTTTAAGCAAGTGTTTGTTAACGCGCCAGATGATCTAGAAGCTGATGATTTCAATCGTAAACTGTTTGTCGCGCGCAAAAAAGCAGAGCAGCGCTTAACAGATGATGAGCTATTCTATGTCTGTTCATTGAGTTGTCAGACTATTATTTATAAAGGCTTGGTAATGCCTTCAGATTTACCAGCGTTTTTCTTGGATTTGCAAGATGAGCGTTTGGCATCACATATCGTGGTATTCCATCAGCGTTTCTCCACTAATACGTTACCGCGCTGGCCATTGGCACAGCCATTCCGTTATCTTGCTCACAATGGTGAGTTGAACACTATCACAGGTAATCGCAACTGGTCTAAAGCCCGTACGCCAAAGCTAAAGTCAGACAAACTGCCTAACTTAAATAAGTTGACACCACTTGTAAATAGTACTGGTTCAGATTCATCGAGCTTAGATAATATGCTTGAAGTACTAATGTCTGGCGGTATGAACCTGTTTCATGCAATGTCTATATTGGTACCACCAGCATGGCAAAATGTTGATAGCATGGATATGGATCTGCGTGCGTTTTATGAGTTTTACTCGCAGCATATGGAAGCATGGGACGGCCCAGCAGGTCTAGTTATTCAAGACGGACGCTATGCGGTCTGTATGCTCGATAGAAACGGTTTGCGTCCGTCACGTTGGGTAACCACCAAGAATGGCTATATCACTGTTGCATCAGAAGTGGGTGTTTGGGATTATGAGCCACAAGATGTATTGGCAAAAGGTCGCGTTGGACCTGGTCAAATGCTGGTCATTGATACTCTGACAGGTCAAATTCTAGATACAACGGCTATTGCAACTTTACTAAAAACGGCTCATCCATATCGTAAATGGTTGCGTGAAGAAGCAACACGTGTCCGTGATGATGAACGTCTAGAAGAAACACTGGCAACGCAAGCATGTCGCGGTGAGCAGCTAAAAGCGCTACAAAAGATGTATCACATCACTAATGAAGAGCGTACAGAAATCATTCGCCCTAACGCTGAAAATGGTCAAGAACCAGTCGGCTCTATGGGTGATGATACGCCAATGGCTGTACTGTCGCAGCAAATTCGCCATGTCGGTGACTTTTTCCGTCAGCAGTTTGCACAGGTGACCAATCCGCCAATCGATCCATTACGTGAATCAATCGTAATGTCATTACAGACCTGCTTAGGTGCTGAGACTAACGTATTTGCGCCATCTGCGAGAGATGCGCATCGTATTATTTTGTCATCGCCAGTATTGTCAGCCAGCAAAATGCAGCAGCTTGAAACCTTGGACGACCCAGCGTTCAAGATGGCTCGCATTGATCTAAACTATGACCGTACTCTAGAGCTATCTGATGCTATCGTGGCTATTTGTGAGCAAGTGGCAGATAACATTCGCTCAGGCAATACACTGATTGTCTTGTCAGATAAAGATATCGATGCAGACAAAGTACCAGCTAACGCCATTATGGTTACTGGTGCTGTACATCATTATCTAATCGCGCAAGGTATCCGTACCGATGCTAATTTAATCATTGAGACGGGTCTTGCTCGTGACTCGCATCAAATAGCGGTATTGATTGGCTTTGGTGCGACTTGTGTGTACCCATATCTGGCATATGATGTTATTGATGATTTGGTTGCTACTGGTGAACTACTTGGTGATCCGATTCAAGCCCGCGTTAATTTCCGTAAAGGCTTGGATAAAGGCTTGCTAAAAATCTTATCAAAAATGGGTATTTCTACCATTGTTTCTTATCGCGGTGCGCAGCTGTTTGAAGCAGTTGGCCTATCAGAAGAAGTCGTCAATTTATGCTTTAAGGGCGTACAAAGCCGTATCAAAGGTGCTACCTTTGCAGATCTTGCTGCTGACCAAGCCCAATTGGCTGCTAATGCGTTTAAGCGTCGTGCTCCTCTAGATCAGGGCGGTCTGCTCAAGTTTGTCTTTAATAAAGAGTACCATGCGTTTAACCCTGATGTGATTAACAGCCTGCATACAGCAGTACGTACAGGTGATTACGATAATTACCGTAACTATGCAGATTTAGTTAATAGCCGTCCGGTTGCTACTTTACGTGATTTATTGCAATTGAAAACTGACAACAGTATTGATGTCGATGAAGTAGAAGATATCTCTAAGATTTTGACGCGTTTTGATTCAGCTGGCATGTCATTAGGCGCGCTATCTCCTGAAGCGCATGAGTCGATTGCGATGGCTATGAATACCATCGGTGGTCGCTCAAACTCTGGTGAGGGCGGTGAAGATCCTGCGCGCTATGGTACATTGCGCAACTCAAAGATTAAGCAAGTTGCTTCTGGTCGTTTCGGGGTAACGCCTGCCTATCTTCGCTCCGCTGAAGTCATGCAAATTAAAGTAGCCCAAGGTGCCAAGCCTGGTGAAGGTGGACAGCTACCTGGCGGTAAAGTCAACGCACTGATTGCACGTTTGCGTTATTCGGTACCAGGTGTGACCTTGATTTCACCGCCGCCGCATCATGATATTTATTCTATCGAAGATTTGGCACAGCTGATTTTTGATCTGAAACAAGTTAATCCAGATGCATTGGTATCGGTTAAATTGGTATCACGTCCAGGTGTTGGTACGATCGCGACAGGTGTTGCAAAGGCCTATGCCGATTTGATTACGATCTCGGGTTATGATGGTGGTACAGCAGCGTCTCCGCTATCGTCTATCCATCACGCAGGCTCGCCATGGGAGCTAGGTTTGGCTGAGACTCACCAGTCTCTACGAGTGAATGGACTACGTGACAAAGTACGTGTCCAGACTGACGGTGGTCTAAAAACAGGACTGGACGTAGTAAAAGCTGCGATCTTAGGTGCAGAGAGCTTTGGTTTTGGCACTACACCGATGATTGCGGTCGGTTGTAAATACTTACGTATCTGCCATTTAAACAACTGTCCAACAGGTGTTGCTACTCAAAAAGCCAAGCTACGTGATGAGCACTTCATTGGCGAAGCAGAAATGCTCATTAACTTCTTTAAGTTTGTTGCAACCGAAACGCGTGAATGGTTAGCAGCGCTAGGCGTTCGTAGCATGGAAGAGCTGGTCGGTCGTACTGACTTACTTGATATTCTAGAAGGTAATACTGGTAAGCAGCGTCATCTTGACTTAACGCCGTTGCTATTTAGTCATCCAGCCAGCGTGGGTAAAGCACAAACTTGTCAGGTAGAGCGTAACGAACCATTTGATAAAGGCTTGCTTGCTGAGCAGATGATTAGCGATATGCTTGTAAACATTCGCAAAGGTGCAGGTGGCGATTATAGCTACTTTGTTGGCAACTGTGATCGATCTATCGGTGCTCGTATTTCAGGTGAGATTGCTCAAGTTTGGGGCAACCTTGGCATGAACGATATGCCAATTAAGCTTCGTCTAACTGGTACTGCAGGGCAAAGTCTAGGTGTATGGAATGCTGGCGGCCTAAACATTGAGCTTGAAGGTGATGCCAATGACTATGTGGGTAAAGGTATGGCAGGTGGTGAGATTGTTATTTATCCACCGAAAGACTCAAACTTTACGGCACAAGAAACAGCCATCATTGGTAACACCTGTTTATATGGTGCAACTGGCGGTAAGCTATATGCTGCTGGTACAGCAGGTGAGCGCTTTGGTGTTCGAAACTCTGGCGTGCATGCAGTCATCGAAGGCACAGGTGACCATTGCTGTGAGTATATGACGGGTGGTATCGTCACAATTCTTGGTCGTACTGGACTGAACTTCGGTGCTGGTATGACGGGTGGTTTTGCTTATGTACTCGATATGGAAGGTGACTTCTTTGATCGTTGTAACCATGAGCTAATCGATCTAAACCGTATTTCAAGCGAGCAAACAGAAGAGCATCGCATTCACTTGCAACAAGTGATTGAAGCTCATGTAGATAAAACAGGTAGTGCGTGGGGTCAGACAATTCTGAATGATTTTGAGCACTATGTTCGTAAGTTCTATTTGGTTAAGCCAAAAGCGGCGAACATTGCAAGCCTTCTTAAAACTACCATGGCCGACCCGCAATAGCCGACCCGTACCTGTTGATCGTGTCAATGGATTGCATTGATGGATCGACAGTGACTTTAATTAGGGTAGCCAGCGTTCCGTTTTTAGAAACGTTTTAACTCACAGGTTTTCAGCAGGTACGTGGCAGTAGCGATATGTGTCTTAGATTGTAGACAAACCAAACATCGTAGACTGTCACCACCCACTGCAAAAGAGCCTTATATAAAAGAGATAGCACCATGGCAAAACGCTTAGAAAATAACTTCCAGTTTTTAGATGTACCAAGATTTGATCCAACCAAAAAAGATATTGCAACGCGTTCAACAGAGTTTGTTGAGATTTATAAACCTTTCGAAAACGAAGCCGTTGCTCAGCAAGCGCATCGCTGCCTTGAGTGTGGTAACCCTTACTGCGAGTGGAAATGTCCAGTACACAACTATATTCCTAACTGGCTAAAATTGGCCACAGAAGGCCAGATATTTCAGGCAGCTGAATTGTGCCACCGTACTAATACATTGCCTGAAGTGTGTGGACGAGTTTGTCCACAAGATCGTTTGTGTGAAGGCGCTTGTACGCTAAATGATGGCTTTGGCGCAGTGACCATTGGTAATGTTGAAAAATATATCAACGATACCGCATTCGCACTTGGCTGGCGTCCAGATATGTCTGAAGTCGTTTGGACAGATAAAAAAGTTGCTATCATTGGTGCAGGACCAGCAGGTCTGGGTTGCGCGGATATCTTAGTCAGAAATGGTGTTAAACCAGTTGTCTTTGATAAACGCCCTGAGATTGGCGGCTTACTGACATTTGGTATTCCTGAATTCAAAATGGAAAAAGATGTTATGCGCAATCGCCGTGTCATCTTTGAAGACATGGGTATGGAGTTTCGTTTAGAGACAGAAATTGGTACAGATGTCACTATTGATGAATTGTTAAGCGAATACGATGCTGTGTTTATGGGTATGGGTACTTATACTTATATGCGCGGTGGCTTTGCTGGAGAAGAGTTGGAAGGTGTATACGATGCACTAGATTACTTGATTGCCAACGTGAATCGTTGTAATGATTGGGAAAAAGACGCTGAAGAGTATATCGATTTTAAAGGAAAGAAAGTGGTAGTACTCGGTGGCGGCGATACAGCAATGGACTGTAACCGTACCAGTATCCGTCAAGGCGCCGAAAAAGTAGTTTGTGCCTATCGTCGTGACGAAGAAAATATGCCTGGCTCACGCCGCGAGGTGGTCAATGCTCGTGAAGAAGGCGTTGAGTTCTTATTCAATCGTCAACCGACTGAAATTATTGGCCTAAACGGTAAAGTTAACGGTGTAAAAGTCGTTACTACTCAGTTGGGTGCACCAGATAACCGTGGTCGTCAACGTCCTGAGCCTATTCCTAATTCTGAAGAAATCATTCCATGTGATGCAGTCATTATGGCATTCGGCTTCCGTCCGAGCCCCGCTGACTGGTTTGAGTCTCAGCAAGTAGCAATGGATAGCTCTGGTCGTGTACTAGCAGCCGAAAAGCAAACTTTTAGGTTCCAGACTCAGAACCCTAAAATTTTTGCTGGTGGCGATATGGTACGTGGTTCTGATCTGGTTGTCACAGCTATCTGGGAAGGCCGTGAAGCAGCGGAAGGTATATTAGACTTCTTAGAAGTGTAGTCGAACTTATTCTAAGTTCAGCAGTTTGTGAATAGAGTTTGAGCGTAAAACGTCTTTTGTCTTTTAGTAGGCAAGAGACGTTTTTTTGATTATTACTATTGTAAATAGTGGTGTGGCTTATAGCATGTTCGTCCGTTTTATTTATCAATTAAAAAGAGTAGCCTTACGTGAAATCAATCCTTTGGCAGCGTGTCATATCTCCGTTTATTGAACCTTATACCCGTTATCAATATGCGGATATTTTGCATGCCATACGCTTAGGTGCGGCAGTGATATTTGCTTTGATAGTTAATGTGCTTACTGGTTTTCCACATGGAGAGTGGACGACGATCACTGTGTTCATCATTTTGGGTTTATTACAGTATCAAGGCGCTATTTATACCAAAGCCAAAGAGAGAATACTGGGTACCATATTTGGTATTATCGCAGCATTCGGTATTCTGTGGTTCAATGACAGCGTGAACGCATGGGTGTGGGTGTATTATGCGCTTATCGGTCTCGTCAGTAGTGTTATTGGTTATTTGGCAGTCAGGAATCTTGGATATACAGGCTTACTGACTGGTATTACGATGTTGATGATTGTCTCAAACTTAGGCCAAGGTAACATGAGCCAAGACGGTATATACCGTGCCCTAAATATTTTGTTAGGCACTGGTGTTTCGGTGACTGTGACACTGATTTTGCCGTTGAAGTCGACGTTGATGTGGCGATTTCTATTAAGCAGCAACCTTGATGCTTGTAGCAGTCTTTATGCTGGTGTCGGTAAACACATTGTTACTACTGATCAAGTCAAAGATGATTTAATTCAACAGCAAAATACAAAGCTATTTCCCATGGATGAAGTACCTGTTAACAAAGCGTTGCTCACAGAGCTACAGCAAATTAATAAACGCCTGCTGGCTGTACGACCACATATCGCTGCGACAGCAAGTGAGTCAGGTATTGAAAAGGGAACGCTCGAGACAATTCAGCGTACCCATCGTAATATTATTGGAACGATTGACTTACTATTAAGTGCTGCGCCGCGCTTGGCAAATATTGAGATTGACGAAGAAAATCATATTTTATTGGTACATTATCAGAATGAACTAACCCAAGCGATGCAACATATGGCAGCAGTATTGCGGAGTCCTAGCGATGAAGTATTTCGCCCTATTACTCGTATTGCTGTCTCGGAGTATCCGAGCGTGCAGCATCTAGCATTTGAATGGCAGGGGTATTTTTGGTTGACTCAAACCTTGCAAACTCAATTACAACAGCTGAGCGACTTGTTGCAAACGTCTAAGCTGCATTGGTTTGCTGCATCTGGATTGAGTTATCAACGCCGCGAGCAGCGCAGAATGAAAGAGAAAGGTGGTGAGAGAGATTTACATCTATAATGCACAAAAACGCTGACCATCTATGATCAGCGTTTTTATTTTAAAAGTCTACTTTGTTCTTAAAATGCTAAGTCAAAACGATTAACGACCAGTTTTTAGCTTATCCCAATACTGCTGATACACTTGTAATGCTTCATCGCCCACATCTTCTTGGAATTCAGCTTTCGCTAATACTTCTTTAGAAGGATAAATCGTTGGGTTGTTTTGTACGCTTTCATCCATCAACTCGCGTGCAGCTATATTTGGTGAGGCGTAGCCAATCTCTTCACTCACGATTTTTGAGTTTTCAGGACGCAATAGATAGTCTATAAATTTATGTGCAGCATCTACTTGCTTAGCATTCTTAGGAATGACAAAGTTGTCCATCCATAAGATAGCTCCTTCGCTAGGGTACTTATAAACCAAGCTAGTGAGACCTTCATCATTGGCAATTACCGCTTCGCCATTCCAGCTCATACCCACTGAGGTTTCACCTTCCATATATGGCATGCGTGTGGCGTCTGAGTTGAACGTCTTAACATTTGGCATTAACGTCGTGAGCTTGTTATAAGCGGCTTCGATTTCATCGGGATTGCTACTGTTACCTGAGTAACCCAGGGTGAATAGCGCCATACCGAACACTTCTCGCACGTCATTGGTCAGCATGACTTGCCCTTTATACTTGGGATCCCATAGATCATTCCAACTATTAACTGTCGCAGGATCAACGCTATCTCCATTGATTGCTAGACCTGTGCTGCCCCACATATAAGGGATAGAGTATTTATTATCAGGATCAACTTTAGTATTGGTAAATGAAGTATCAAGATTCTTGAAGTTGCTCAATTTAGATTTGTCTAGCTCTTGTAGTAGTCCTTCTTTCGCCATCTTTTCGACATAATATGTCGATGGTACAGCCAGGTCGTACTGACTTGAGTCATCGAGTAGCTTAAGCTTGGCATACATAGCTTCATTAGAGTCAAAGGTGGTGTAGTTGACCGAGATGCCAGTCTCTTCTTCAAAACCATCTAAAATCTCTTGCGGCATATATTCTGACCAGTTGTAAAGGTTCAGCGTCTCATTGCTCGCTGCAGTGCTGCCATCTGCAGCATTATCAGAGTTGCTACAGCTGGCAAGCACCAAGCCGACAGCCGCTGCTAATAATGCTCTTGGTACTATACGACCGACACTAGTCGAGGTATGAGTAGTTGGATGGGACGATGATAAATGGGTCAAAATATCTCTCCTAAATAAAAATAATGCAAATCAGAAAAATCCAATAAAAAATCCAAAAGCCTGACATGGCCAATAAAACTATTATGGCCATTAATTTGTACAATTTAAAGGGGTATTGTTAAGGCAATGCTTAGTGATACTAATAAAGATAGCCGGTTGGCCCAATGAGATGAGTAGCAAAACTGACTTAATGGCAGATGGCTTTGAGTAAAGTTGCTAGCAAACTGCTGACGTCGAGTCGGAAAAAGATAGTATATAACCATGCTATGATTGGCACTGATCGGAGTATGATGAACGTAAGCTCAGAGGTAATAAACCTTGACCATACCATAATAATAAAGGATACAGCACAATGACCGAAAGCACTTCAACTCAAAACGTTTTGAATAAAAGCCACTCAGCTATACCAGCCTTGCTCACAGATAAAGTCGCCATAGTCACTGGAGCCAGTCGTGGGCTTGGTGCACAGATTGCTCAGCAAATGGCAGCGGCAGGCGCAACCGTTTGCGTCAACTACCTTAACAGTAAAGAAGCTGCTGAGAGGGTAGTGGCCGATATCATCTGCGCAGGCGGTCAAGCATTTGCTTATCAGGCGGATGTCACCGAGCTTGAACAGGTACAAGCAATGGCAGCTGAAGTTGTCACTCGTTATGGTCGTATCGATATATTGGTCAATAATGCCTTACCGAGTTATCAGTTCAATCCAAGTGCTGCGTACACCAGTATCGAGACCGTAAAGTGGTCGCATTTTTCGCAGCAAATGGATGGTATTGTTAAAGGTGCTGTTAATACAGTACAAGCAGTATTGCCGCAGATGAAAGCGCAGCAAGTGGGTGAAATTATTAATATTTCGACCAATCTCGTCTACAATCCAGTGGTTACTTATTACGACTATACCACTGCTAAATCAGCACTCATTGGGCTGACGCGTAACTTGGCAAGCGAGCTAGGACAATATGGTATTCGAGTTAACCTACTGGCAGGTGGGCTTTTAAAAACGACCGACGCAAGCAGCTTAACCACTGAGGAAGTATTTGATTATATCGCTACTACAACGCCGCTACGCCAAGCGACTTCGGTCGCTGACTTTGCCAATTCGGTATTGCTTATGGCGTCTGACTTGAGTATGGCTATTACTGGACAATCTATCGCTGTCGATGGTGGCTTAACCATGCCTTGATAGCAGATAGGTACTAAAATTCCATATACTGCGTGTTAGCTTATTTGCCATTTTACAAAATAGGAAATCACACCTATTTAGCCTCGAGATATCTTTAAACGGCGATAGGTTGGATGTATTCCAATTTGTCGCCTTTTCTATTTTATTACTAGATTCTTAGATTCTTAGATTCTTGTGATTTATAGGTTGTATATAGTTACAAACTTTTTGTTTGTTAATACAAAAATATTTGTTTCTAATTGTCAACTATGTTTCAATTTCATTCTTTTATCAATTTCTTATATACCTTAAGTACAGTCACTGTGCTTAAGTTTTGATTGGAGCAATGGGATATGCAAGGAAGTAATTCGCCAAATGGCAGTCCGCCACATAATGATTTTGATGCAGCAGAACAAAATTCTCGTATGCAGCGGTTTTTAAAGGGCGTCGAGTGGCTCGGTAACTTATTGCCGCATCCTGTTATTTTATTCGTTTGGATGTCTGTGCTGTTGTTGGTGCTCTCAGCTGTCATGTCGTATCTTGGTGTGTCAGTGATTGACCCAAGACCAGAGGGCACAAGCGGACGTAGCGCTGATGGGATGATCGAAGTCGTCAACTTATTAAACGGTGAGGGCTTGGCTCGTATCGTCGAAAATCTTGTGACCAACTTTACTGGTTTTGTGCCGCTAGGTACGGTGCTAGTAGCGTTGCTGGGTGTCGGTATCGCTGAACACTCTGGCATGATATCAGCTGCGCTACGAGGTCTGGTCATGAATGCTCCCAAAAAGATGGTCACCTTTACCATCGTGTTCGCAGGCATCATGTCGAACACGGCTGCTGAGTTAGGTTATGTGGTGTTAATACCGCTTGCAGCAGTTATCTTTCACTCACTGGGTCGACACCCATTAGCTGGTATTGCAGCGGCTTTCGCTGGCGTTTCTGGTGGCTATAGCGCTAATTTGTTGCTTGGGACGGTCGATCCTTTGTTATCAGGGATTACTCAAGAAGCGGCGCGTATCATTGATCCAGCTTATACCGTTGGTGCAGAGGCTAACTGGTACTTTATGATCGCCAGTACATTTTTGATCAGTGGTCTAGGTTACTTTGTTACTGAAAAAATTGTTGAGCCAAGTTTAGGGGAGTACAACCCTAAAGATGCTGATGATGCCTCTGTACTAGAGACGACAATCGAAAAAGTATCGGCGCTTGAAAAAAAGGGCCTACTGTGGGCAGGTGTCAGTATGTTGATATTTTGCTTGTTGCTGGCGTGGACAGTAGTGCCTGCCGATGGCATCCTGCGTAATGCAGAGACAGGCTTAGTATCAGGATCACCATTTTTAAAAGGTATTGTGGTCTTTATCTTTGTATTCTTTGCGATTCCAGGTTACATCTACGGTAAGATTACCGGTAGCATCAAGAGTAATCAAGACGTCGTTGATGCTATGAGCAACGCCATGAGCTCGTTAAGTATTTATATCGTATTAGTATTTTTTGCTGCGCAGTTTACCGCGTTCTTTAAGTGGTCAAACTTGGGCTCAGTAATGGCCGTATCTGGCGCGACTTTCTTGAGCGATATTGGCCTCACTGGGCCTTTGCTGTTGATTGGTTTTATCGTGATATGTGGAGTTGTTAACTTGATGCTTGGCTCGGCGTCAGCACAGTGGGCTGTGACCGCACCTATCTTCGTGCCTATGCTGATGCTCACAGGTTATGCGCCAGAGATGATTCAGGCAGCCTATCGTATCGGTGATTCGACCACTAACATTATCACACCTATGATGAGTTATTTTGGCCTTATTCTGGCAGTGGCTATGCGCTATAAAAAGAACACAGGTGTCGGCACGTTGATGGCAATGATGCTGCCATATTCGATGGCGTTTTTGATTGGTTGGACAATCTTGTTCTCTGTTTGGGTATTTGTACTTGGTTTGCCAGTCGGTCCAGGGTCAGAGACTTTTTATCCAGCACAATAATTAGATAGTGATAGAAAATAGACTGATAACTAAAAGCCCTCACTAATGATTTAGTAAGGGCTTTTTTTATTGAATGTTAATAGCTTCATTTACTTGGATGTTTTTACCACTTTATATCTAGCTGATTAAGCACGGTTTGAATACCATACTCTTCAATCGTTCCGGTGACGAAATCAGCGCGTTCTATTAAAGCTGGCTGCGCATCTCCCATTGCCACAGCAAACCCAACCAGATCAAACATCTCTAAGTCATTGAACCCGTCACCAAACGCCATGCATTCACTTGCTTCCGCCCCATAATATTTGCAGACATCTATAATACCTCGCGCCTTGGACGCATCGACCGGTAATATATCGGCCCCAATCTGATGCCAATGTACCAGTTTTAAATCATACTGGGCAAAGTCGATGTCTTGCATTTTTTCTTGCTGGTTATTAAAAAATACCGAGCACTGATAGACGGTATGTGTTTTGTAGTAATCAGGATCAACAATAGAATTGGGCGTGACAGCATTGAACTCGCGCAAACGTTCATTTTCGCCTGACCAAGCGATATGAGTAGCAGAATCAAACTTATGAATCAAATCACTCTGCTGGCACAGGCGCACGATTTTATCTGTTTGCTCAGCGGATAATGGGTAGTGGCTGATTTGGCCATTTTTATCAAAACTATATTGCCCATTCATACAAATAATGGCATTCAATATGCCCGCATCAAGCAACGACAAAATATCTTCAGGTAATATGGCTTTAGAACGACCAGTCGAAATCACTAGCTTAATATCGGTATCAGCAAGCTGCTCAAGCGTGGCCTTATTATGTTCAGCGATAATACTGTTACGACTCAAAGTATCATCAATGTCAAAAAAGATAATTTTGGGTGTCGAAATCTTAATAGTCATACTTTCTGTGGCAATCTTATCTTCGATAAACATGATGATCCTATTATTTTTAGTCGTCTAGATAATACATTAGATATTACTACAACGCACCTAATCAGATAAGTACCTATCGAGTAACCTATGATGCTATAAACATACTTGCTGATTCTGTATTCGTATGATGACTAGTGAAGTTGCTCATCGCCTTTCCAGAGGATTAACAAAAATGCTAAACGGTATGATTAACTCAATCGTATCGATTTATTATAAGGTGATATTCAATTATCAAAACTAATCTACAAAATGAGATGGACTATCATTATTAATGCAGCAGCTACCTAAAGGAATAAGTATGAAGTTTTTCACCTTAAAATCGGTTACCGTTTTGGCAACATTGGCTTTATCTACTAATGCTCTTGCAATGGAAGTTAAATTTAACGATGCTGCTTGGGACGGTAAACAAATACCTGAAGGGCAGCAATGTCTGAACTATGATGGTAAAAGTCCAGCCACGCCCAGCATGACAGTCTCAGATATTCCAGTAGGCGCGGAAAGTTTGGTATTCGTCTACAACGATGTAAGCAATAAACGTATGCAACATGGTGGACATGGCATTGTAGAGTTTGCACTACCAGAAGATGCTACGAGCGCAGAGGTGCCACGAGTATTTGGCCATACTTACGAAGTGCCAGTAGGTATTGAGATGGTCGCAGAATACCGTAGCCGTAAAGGCGAGGCAGGAGGTTCATACAAACCACCTTGCTCTGGTGGTAAAAACCATCTATACACGGTAGATGTACAAGCATGGCAAGGCGATTCGGTACTTGCGGAAACAACAATTGAGATGGGTCGGTATTGATACGTTAGCTCATTCAGTTGGTATGTAATAAAGCCGTCTATACCTGCTGTAGGCGGCTTTTTGTTAAGAATGAATGATGACTTATCTTTGCGATGTACTCATGTGGTAATCAAGTGGAGTCTTAAGGTATGCAGTAGCAGGTTGATAAAGAAAAATATTGTCATAGCCTGTCTAAAAAAAATACGGCCATAGGCAAATATAGAGTAGGCTTTTCCACATTTAGAATAAGAATTTTTAATCCGTTTAGCCAACCTTTGTATTATAATTTCATTATGATAGAGGTTGATA
>NZ_JBQSVM010000030.1:0-37150 GCF_052376235.1 Psychrobacter sp. AOP7-A1-24
TGCGGCTTTTTATTCTATTCAGTGAGGCAAGTGTTAAACAAGCCTATTAGTATTTATTTTCTACACGCCAATCGTCCACTTCACGCTCTGCGTCTTCTTTGCTATGACCATAGCGTTCTTGTACGCGGCCTACGAGTTTATCGCGGCTACCTTCGATGTGAGTGAGGTCATCATCTGTAAGTTCAGCCCATTTCTGTTTAACTGAACCTTTCATTTGGTTCCATTCGCCTTTTAGAGTATGTTCGTTCATTATATTATTCCTTTTGTTGAACTTGTTGCGTGTGGTTTATTTCTTAATAATTATCTTAGTTTCTATTTCGCAATATCAACTAATAGCAATACTATTTAATTTTTATTCTGTTCGTATTACACAAGGATAATTAATTAGTTCTCAATTCCTTGTGATATTAAATATAGGATTTTTTAATCTAGCTGTCTGTATATGCTATGTTTATAGTGTTACTTAATTATAGTGAGCGTTTACTAAGTGTTATATATAGAGTTACTATGGCCACAACCACGGCTGCACCAACGTTAGACGAAACGCAAACGCATTTTAGAACTTGTACATTGTGCGAGGCAATGTGCGGTGTCGAAATAAAACATGATGGCGAAAAAGTCTTGTCGATCAAAGGGGATAAAAATGACCTCTTTTCACAAGGTTATATTTGTCCGAAAGCCACCGCTCTGCAAGATTTGCATGAAGATCCTGACCGTTTACGTCAGCCTGTAGAGAGAACGGCAGATGGTTGGAAGTCTATTAGTTGGCCAGAGGCGTTGGATAAAGTTACTGCAGGTATTCAGTCCATACAGCAAAAGTACGGCCAAAATGCGTTGGGTGTTTACTTGGGTAATCCTAACGTACACAACATGGGTGGTATGTTGACCATCAAGCATCTGCTTAACAGCTTAAAGACGCGCAGTCGTTTTTCTGCCACATCTATTGACCAACTGCCACATCATATTATTAGCATGCATCTATTTGGTCACATGCTGCGTATTCCAGTTCCTGATGTAAACAACACGCAATACATGCTTATCATCGGTGGCAATCCGTTGGCTTCTAACGGCAGTATTATGACTGCGCCAAACATGCGTCAAAAGTTAAAAGATATCAAGGCTCGCGATGGTAAGGTGGTAGTAGTTGACCCAAGACGTACCGAAACCGCAGATATCGCTAGCGAACATCATTTTATTCGTCCAGCGACGGACGTGTTGCTACTATTGGCTATGCTCAATGAAATCTATACGCAAGGCTATGCTCAGCTCGATAGCAGAGCGGCCGCCTTGGCACCAGAGATAGATCGACTTGCTTTGTTCGCTGAACAATACACACCTGAGTCAGTAGCAGATATCACGGGTATTACCGCAGCCGAAATCAAACGTATCGTCAAAGAGTTTTGTGAAGCAGAAAGCTCAGTTTGTTATGGCCGTATGGGTATTTCAGTACAGGAATTTGGTTTGCTTAGCCAGTACTTATCTATGGTCATTAATATCGTCACGGGTCGTTTAGATGAAGTGGGCGGATTGATGTTCCCGAATCCTGCTATCGATGTTGTGAATAGCTCAGGCCCAGGCTATCTAGGTAAACGTCATAGCCGCGTGAGTAACCTGCCAGATTTTAATGGTGAGTATCCAGTGGTAGCGATGGCGGATGAGATGCTGGTAGAAGGGGAAGGCCAGCTAAAAGGTTTCGTGACAGTCGCAGGCAACCCTGTCCTTGCTACGCCAAACGGTGAAAAGCTGGACGAGGCATTATCACAACTAGAGTTTATGGTTTCACTGGATTACTTTGTGACTGAGACTAGCCGCCATGCCAATATCATTTTGCCACCTGTATCACCATTAGAGCGTGACCATTATGACATTACTTTTAACGGTTTTGCTGTGCATAATGTCGCCAAATACTCTCCTGTTTTGTTTGATAAAACAGACGATACCAAACATGATTGGGAAATTTATCTAGAGCTGGCAGACCGCTTAGACAAAGATGCGCCAGAATCAACACAAAAAGAGCGTGCCGCGACAAAAGCATTTGGTCCTAAATTTTTGTTAGAACAAGGTCTAAAATATGGACCTCATAAAGACGTGACATTTGAAGCACTTGTCGAAAATCCGCATGGTATCGACTTGGGTCCGTTGCACCGTATGTTACCGGAGGCTATCAAGCACGCCGACAAACAAATTCATCTTCATGTTGATTTTTATCAGTCAGATTTGGCTCGTGTTAAAGAAATGGTGCAACAGTACAACAGTGATGAGATTTTGCTAATTGGTCGTCGTCATGTACGTAGTAATAACTCATGGTTGCACAATAGCCATCGTTTGGTAAAAGGTAAGACTCGCTGTACGTTGATGCTGCATCCGCAAACGGCAGCGCAACATGGCATTGCAGATGGTCAAGATATCAGAGTGACTTCTCGAGTGGGTAGTGTCGTCATTGCAGCAGAAGTGACGGATGAGCTGATGCCAGGCGTGGTCAGTATCCCGCATGGTTTTGGTCACGGACGCAAAGGGGTTAAACAAAAGATTGCCCAAGCGCATGCAGGTGTCAGCGTTAATGATTTGACCGATGAGACGTTGATCGATCAGTTGAGTGGCAACGCTGCAGTCAATGGTGTACCTGTGCAACTAGAAGCATTGGATATGAGTGCAGATAGTGTATCTGCTGCTACAGAGACCATAGCGGAAAGCGCACTAGCATAAAGGTAAATTAATTTTTGAGAAACAAAAAAGAAGGTGCTTATATAAAGTGAGCGCCTTCTTTTTTATAGATAATCTTAGAGTATGTTGTTTTCTCTACTATCTTATTAGATTAAATACTCGTACCCACGAAATCAAAATCCACGTTAGGGGTTTCACCTTGGATTAACAAGCTCAGGGCCTTTGCAGAGCCGCAAGAATGGGTCCACCCCAATGTACCATGACCAGTGTTGAGCCATAAATTGTCAAAAGTGGCTGAAGCATTACGACTACCGTGCTTGACTTGACCGCAGTGTGCGCGACCAATCAGGGGTACGTTTGACGGGGTCATAGGGCGCAGTCCTGTCCAATATTGCACAGAGTTTGCGATGATGCCTTTTGGAAATAACTGCTGCACACGGCGAGTGATTGCTTCACAGCGTGTGGTATTTAAGTCTAGGTTATAGCCATTGAATTCTGCTGTACCAGCAACTCGCAATTTGTCACCCAGTCGTGAGGTAACCAGTTTAAACTCATCATCAATCAGACTGACAAAGGGTGCTAAGTGCGGCGCACGCGGATTTACCGTATACGTAGCCGAGTAACCTTTTGCCGGAAAAATAGGCACATGGATACCCAATGGTTTTAGTAGAGGTACGCTATAGCTGCCAAGCGCGACCACATGGCTATCAGCCGTAAAGGTCTGCGCGTTTTCGCCTTTTGGACGGATGGTAATGCTATGTACATGCGGACGGGCAGAGTCAGCATCAGCATTGAGCGCTAAAATCTCGGTATCATATAAAAACTGTACACCAGCATCGATACAGCGCTGCGCCAAACGTTGGGTAAATAAATGCGCATTGCCAGATTCGTCACGACTGGTATAGGTCGCTCCAGTGAGCTTATGCGCAATTGGGTAGAGTGCTGGTTCTAAGTTGACAGCATTATTAATATCAATCACATGACGCTCACAGCCAAGTGCTTGCATGCGTTCAGTTGGCTCGATAGCAGCATCAAACTCTGCTTGATTAGTATAAAAATGCATAATACCGCGTGTTTGCTGCTCGTAGTCGATGCCGATATCCGCACGCAGCTGTTGTAAAGTATCTCTTGAATATAGACCTAAACGTACCATTTGCACGAGATTGGCATCGGCTCTATCGGCGCGGCACTCTTGTAGAAATTGCATGGCCCATTTGAGCTGCGCTTTATCTGCCCGCAATCGGTAGAGTAGAGGAGCATCTTCTTTAAACAGCCACTTGAGCGCTTTCATTGGGGTCGCAGGATTGGCCCAAGGCGTGGCATGTGAAACAGATATTTGACCGCCATTGGCAAATGACGTCTGCATACCTGCTGCTGACTCACGCTCAATCACAGTCACATCATAACCTGCTTGACGTAGATACCATGCGGTGGTCACGCCCACCACGCCTGCTCCGAGTACCGCAATATGTGCCATAGGATTCTCTATGCTCATGTTAATTATGACGGTAGCTTTATATTAAACTACCACCACCTGTGCTGCGTCACTTGCTTGATTCGATTTGCTTTTTATTTTGGACGTGCAACATCTACCTGTAGAGCAGCTGGCAAGTCCAATATGCTCAAATCGCTTTCTGCCAACTGTTCAGGACGTGCCACGACCAAAGCGGTAAAGCCTTCATCGTTTTTCATCGCATTGACCACTTGGATTTTATCGATCTTGTCACCTGTGCTTGGTGCTTCACCGGTGCCTTGCACATAGTGTAAAAATGCTTTGGGCGCAGATTTAAAGTAGATGCGAGCGATGACTTCTTGACCCAAGTAGCAGCCTTTATCATAGTCCATACCGCCGCGCTGATGTAGACGCAGCTCTTGTGGTTGGAACTCGCCTTGAGTCGCGGCCACGATCCAATAATTACCAGTGGCTAGGCTGCACGCTATCCAACCCTGTGTATCTTCATCGGTATTATGGTCATCTTTATGACTAAAAGTTGGCTCATCTGCTAGCACGCAAGGATAAATTGCTGCTGGTGCACTGGTTTTAAATTTAGAAAACGCGCCGTACTTATTAAGATGTGCTTGTAGAGAATCAGCACAATCAGCACTAATAACCACATCATAATGTTTCTCTGCCTGTTTTTTAATCCAGATACCAAACTCAATACGACCTTTTAGGTTACCGATGGCGGCTGCCTGATAGCTGAGCCCGAGCTTGGTAACGTCACAAGTTAATTGCCCTTGCAAGAATTTTTCGGCATCCTCGCCTTGGATAGTTAATTGGGAAAACTGCGGTACGGCTGATAGATTTGAAGACTGAGTCATTGTTATTATCCTTCTGATAAGAGCTTATTTATTAATAATATAGTGGGTAAATCGAAGTGATAAAAATTTATATGGTCGCTTTTATCATTGACAGTATTTATGCACATAAATCTAAATGAGGCTAAGAAGAGTACCACAAAAAACCCTGCCATAAAAAACGTCACCAATAAGCGATGAGTTAAGTGTTAAATTGGGCGTAGCGTTCGATTTTCAACCGTACAAATTGGTTAAAGATGATGAGTTACGGTACAATATCAGCTCTACAACGAACTTAATATACAACGGCTGCCGAGGAAATAATGAGCTTACCAAATTGCCCTAAATGTGATGCTGAATATACGTATGAAGATGGTGCGTTACTAGTATGTCCTATGTGTGCTCATGAATGGACGGCGGCTGAGACTGATGCAGCACTAGCTGAAGAGCAAGATGCAGTCATACGTGATGCCGTTGGCAATGAACTGCAGGATGGTGATGCGGTGACTGTGATTAAGGACCTAAAAGTCAAAGGCTCTTCAATAGTGATTAAAGTAGGGACAAAAGCGAAAAGCATTCGCCTGTTGCCAGATGCGACTGACGGTCATGATATTGACTGCAAACTTGATGGCTATGGCCCAATGAAGCTTAAATCGTCTGTCGTCAAAAAAGCTTAATAGCAAAATTGCTTGAAAGATTTGATAATAAACAAATATAAAATCAACGACAGCATAAAAATATATAAGCTATAAAGTTTATCAAATATAGCGTTTATAAAACATATAACCTACAAGTAGAGAATAACTTATGAGCACTAAAAATGACCAGCTCTTTGCACAAGCAAGTAAACATATCCCAGGTGGCGTCAACTCGCCAGTTCGCGCCTTTGCAGGGGTTGGTGGTACGCCAATCTTTATGCATCGTGCCAATGGCAGCAAGATTTATGACACTGAAGACAATGCCTATATCGATTATGTTGGCTCTTGGGGTCCAATGATTCTGGGTCATGCACATCCAAAAGTCATCGACGCGGTAAAAAAAGCGGCTGATGACGGTTTGAGCTTTGGTACACCAACGCCGTTTGAAACTACGGTTGCTGACAAGATTTGTGACATCGTACCGAGCGTTGAGATGATTCGTATGACTAGCTCTGGTACCGAGGCGACGATGAGTGCGATTCGCTTAGCACGTGGTTATACTCAGCGTGACAAAATCGTTAAATTTGAAGGTTGCTATCATGGTCATTCAGATAGCCTGCTCGTAAAAGCGGGATCTGGCATGCTTGATATTGGTGAGCCAACGTCAAAAGGTGTTCCAGCTGACTTTGCCAAACACACGATTACGATTCCTTATAATGATCCGCAAGCGATTAAGGACTGCTTTGAGAAATGGGGTGAAGAAATTGCCTGCGTTATCTTAGAACCTATCGCTGGTAACATGAACATGGTCATCCCAGCACAAGAGTTCCATGATACGTTGCGTGCAGAGTGTACGGCTAATGGCGCAGTATTGATTTTTGATGAAGTGATGACAGGCTTCCGTGTTGGTCTGGGCGGCGCACAAGCACATTTTGGTATTACTCCTGACTTGACTTGCTTTGGTAAAATAATTGGTGCAGGTCTACCCGTTGGTGCTTTCGGTGGTAAAAAAGAAGTCATGTCTTGCATCGCACCACTTGGCGGTGTCTATCAAGCTGGCACATTATCAGGTAATCCGCTAGCGATGCGTGCTGGTATCGCCATGTTTGAAGACTTAACCGCAGAGGGTTTCTACGATGAGTTAGCAGCGAAAGTTGATCGCCTAGTAGACGGTTTCCAAGCAGCAGCTGACAAACATGGTATTCATCTACGTACCAATAAGCTTGGCGGCATGTTTGGCATGTTCTTTGTTAAAGATAGCGCAACCGAAACACCAAAGAACTTCGATGACGTGACAGAATGTGATATGGACGTATTCAATACTTTCTTCCACGGTATGCTAGATCGCGGTATTTATTTGGCACCGTCAGCTTATGAAGCGGGCTTTATGTCTATCAAGCATAGCGATGCAGATATTGATGCATCAATCAAAGCGGCTGATGAGATATTTGCAGAAATGGCAAAAGCATAGCTTAGCCACTTAAGCTATTAGCTCGTTGAAAAGACGCAGTCTAAAAAACCAGCAAGATCCTCCTATGGTCTTTGCTGGTTTTTTTTGTTTATTGACATCTTATTTATAGTCATATTAGAAATGAGATAAAGTATTTTCGAAGATTGTTTGTATAGTGGTTAACGTGACTGATGCTTATACATTTCTTGCCTGTGCGTCCGAAAAATAGACAATAAGTTATGATATTCTGAGATAAATTTGGACAATTAAGCAAGGATGCAAACAAATGAATACCAGCACTTCTAGCAGTACCACGCCACTATGGCAAGCCGCTTACGACCAATACGGCCTAGACAACAATTTGGATGTATTAGACGGTAAGCAAAATCTGATTGACCTACTGCAACCAAAGATTGAGCAACATAGTGAGCTACCAGCTTTTAGTATGGGTGCGGCGACGCTCACTTTTGGGCAGCTAGATATTGCCAGTCGACGTTTTGCTGCTTTTTTACAAGCGCAAGGTATTGAGAAGGGCGATCGCATAGCGGTACAACTGCCAAATATATTGCAGTATGCCGTGGTGCTATTGGGTTGCCTACGTGCAGGTGTGGTACTGGTCAATGTCAATCCCATGTATACCCAATACGAATTGGCACATCAGCTCACCGACGCTCAAGCCTGTGGTGTAATCGTATTAGATGGCATGAGTACTGCTTATGAGCAGTTAGATGATATAGTCAAAGCACAGTTAAAGTGGGTAGTCAGATGTTCTATAGATCCTAGTGTTGCTGATAACGATATTGCCTTGCTTAGTCAAATTGGCTCAGTACAATCTGCGAACACAGATGAGCAAACAGGTGCTTCAGCTGAATCGACAACTGAGTCATCAAAGCACAACATAACGTTTGCGCATATTATGCAAACTTATGACTCAGAAGCGTTCAAAGCCGTTACGATCGAACGTGAAGATTTGGCTTTATTGCAATATACAGGCGGTACGACTGGTAAGCCAAAAGGCGCAATGTTGACTCATTACAATGTCATGGCCAATGTTTGCCAGTGCTATGCGATGTTTGGTACAACGATTGAAGCCAATCGTAGCGAGCAGATTAAAATACTCAACCCTTTACCACTTTATCATATTTTCTCATTTACGGTCTGCGGCTTGCTTGGTCTTTATGGCGGCTGGGAAGATATCTTGGTCACCAATCCACGCGATATCGATGGCTTAGTGAATACCATTGAACAGCACCGACCTCACGTTATCCCTTCAGTGAATACATTATTCATTGGCATGCTGCATCATCCAAAATTCGCTAGTCTAGATTTTAGTCGTTTAGCCTTATCTATCGGCGGCGGCACAGCAATTATCAAAGCAGTCTCTGATCAATGGCAACAAGTCACTGGCATGATTATTAGTGAAGGCTATGGAATGTCTGAGACGGCGCCCGTTATTTCTTTTAACCCGTCTGGCATTACAGAGTTTAATGGCAGCGTTGGATTGCCGCTTGCTTTGACAGATATCCATATCATTGACGAAAGTGGAAACACCTGCCCAACAGGTACACCGGGTGAGGTCTGTATAAAAGGGCCACAGGTCATGCGAGGTTATTGGCAGCGAGATAATGCGGATACTTTTACTTCAAATGGTTACTTTAGATCAGGTGATATTGGTGTTATGAATGACGAAGGTTTTTTGACGCTCGTTGACCGCAAAAAGGATATGATATTGGTGTCAGGATTTAACGTATATCCCAATGAAGTAGAGGCTGCGTTGACTGAATATCCTAAGGTGCTCGAAGTCGCTGTAATCGGGGTAGCAGACGACCATAGCGGAGAAGTACCAAAAGCATTTGTAGTCAAAAAAGAGGCGAATCTCACCGTAGAAGAGCTACAAGACTTTGCGAGCAAGCGTCTAACTGGTTATAAGCGTCCACAGTCCTATGAGTTTATCGATGAGCTTCCTAAGACGGCAGTCGGAAAAATTTTGCGTAAAGAACTGCGATAAATGAGCAGTGTATTTCACTTATAAGAGTGACATCGAGGTAATTCTTAAAATAAACAAAAACAGGGCTGCTATTTTTAGCAGCCCTGTTTTTGTTTATTTAACTTATATGACGACTAAGCTTTATCGCACTTTATCAAACTTACGATCTCTCAAGCTTAGATTGCCTCGTAGCACATCGCTATACATACGAAAATCGCTAATAAAGCTTTTCAATGGAAATTTAAAAGAAGCGGGTTTGTTCTTTTCAAAGAAAAAATGTCCAACCCATGCACAGGCGTATCCAGCGGCAATGCCTTTTACCAAAGGCTTAGCTGAGCCAGTTTTGATAGACTTTGCCAGTCCTAATAAGCCAAAACTACTGCCTGCAAAATGTAGGCGGCGACAAGCCATATTTTGATGCTCATCTAAGTAAAAATCATAAAATGCCTGTTTAGACGATGTTTCAGTTTTTATCATATCTTTTTTAGCGCTACTGACAGGGGTTTCAGTATTTTGGGTAGCGTCTTTTGTGGTGGTCTGATTCATATGACTAGCTTCCTTGCTGGTGAGTTTAAGAGCCATCAGTCACAGGTATTTTTAACCAAACAGTTAATAGTTTATGAGGTCAGCTATACGAGTAAAAAATCTGTAAATAACGGTTTTTTATGATGATATTGATAGCTTTCAATGTAGCAAACCGATATGCGTAACACAAGCGTTAGATGCTGAGGTGATACCTGTCAGCTCATAGGTTACTTCTTGATGTTTCCGCTATAGTTTTGCATTGCTTGCGAGTGGTTGGCATAAATGCTTTAATGACAAAATTGCCCTGATTTTTGTGGTTACTACTTTTTTCTATACATGTGATTTTATAACTATATAGCACGTGATTTTGGTAAACTATCCACTCTCTCTAACACGGTGACGACTTGTCCTATGCCTATTGACTACCTTACGAATCCGCCAATTGGCGATGATGAAATGATGGCAGCCATCGATATTGGTTCCAACAGTTTCCATTTAGCTATTGCTCGTCTTGACCATGGGGAAGTGCGAAAAGTAGTCTCGATGTCTGAAAAGGTACAGCTCGCTGCAGGCTTAGATGAAAATAATATTCTAAGTGCAGCTGCCGAGCAGCGTGGTCTCGATTGTTTGAGCCGCTTTGTAGCGCGTTTGGACTCAGTACCACCAGAGCGTATTCGTGTGGTCGCGACCAATGCGTTGCGTCAAGCCAAAAACGCCAACGACTTTATTTCCCATGCCAATAAAATTTTACCAAAACCTATTGAGATTATTGCTGGCCGTGAAGAGGCGCGATTGATTTATTTAGGTGTGTCGCATACCAATGAGAGTAGTGACAAACGCTTAGTTATGGATATTGGTGGCGGTTCGACAGAGTTCATTATTGGTCAAGAGTTCAACCCATTATTGACTGAAAGCTTACAGATGGGCTGTGTTTCTTTTACGCAAAAATTCTTCGCTGACGGCCTGATTACCAAAGAAGCTTTTAGTAGCGCGATTTCAGGTGCGCGCAAAGAAGTCTTAGCCATCAATGGTCGCTATCAAAAGACGGGCTGGAGCAGTGTGGTTGGTTCAAGCGGCACAATCAAGGCAGTGCGTAATGTCCTCGTATCTAAAGGTTGGGCGGATGAGCAAGAACGCATTACTTATAAAGGCGTCAAAAAATTAGAGAAATTGCTGATTAAGATTGGCAATATTGATGACATCGATTTAGAAGGCGTCAAAGAACATCGTAAAGCGGTATTTCCTGCTGGCGTGGCAGTACTGCGCGCAGTGATGAAAGTGTTGGGCGTTGAAACCATTACTTACTCAGATGGCGCGTTACGTGAAGGCGTTATGTACGATATGCTTGGCCGTTTTGCTAGCGAAGATGTGCGTGACCGTAGTGTATTGGCACTAATTAAGCGCTATTCAGGGGACAAAAAGCAAGCCAAACAAGTGGTAAAAACCAGTCGCCATCTATTTGAACAAGTAAAAGACAAGCTGACGCTAACCAATGATGATTGCGACTTGCTCAGACGTGCTGCCTTTTTGCATGAGATAGGGCTAGCGATCAGTCATAGCAGCTATCATAAGCATAGTGCGTATTTGCTTGAGTATTCTGATATTCCAGGATTTTCGCAAGTCGATCAAAAACGTATGGCGCAACTGATGCTTAATCATCGTCGCAAGCTCAAAGCCGACATGCTGGATCAGACCTGTCAGATCGGTGGCGATCAGTTGGTTTATCTCTGCTTGCTGTTGCGTCTCGCTGTACTAGCGCATCATAGCCGCAGTGACTATGCGCTACCAGAGCTAGAACTAAAAGTAGTTACTGAAAATAGCTGGCAAATTACCTTGGCTGATAGCAGTGAGCATTACGCGTTCTTGCTGGCAGATTTGCGTACTGAGATTGACCAGTTTGCCAAATGGGGCATACAGCTTAGTGTGATTGAAGCTCAAGAGGCTGAGACTCAAGAGGTTGAGCAGTTACCATTGTAAGTATCGAGTTAAAGATTAACGTAACAAAAGCGGTGTTGTCGATAATGTCATGCCATATAAGATGTGCTACTATAGCTCCTATTGAGTTTACAACTGTACTTTCATTATCTGAACACGGATAACGATATTATTCTTAAACATAAATACATTAAGTATAATTATTAAAGGGAAGCGTCTATGAGCACTGTCTGGGATAGTGTGCAGCTTGCACGACACGCCAAGCGTCCATTATTTATGGACTATGTTAATCAGCTTTTTACCGAATTTGACGAGTTGCATGGCGACCGTGCTTTTGCCGATGACAAAGCCATTTTAGGCGGTCTTGCGCGTTTTGATGGTCAGCCTGTGATGGTAATTGGTCAGCATCGTGGTCGTAGCACCCGTGAGCGTATTGCTCATAATTTTGGTATGGCCAACCCTGAAGGCTATCGCAAAGTAATTCGTTTAGTCAAAATGGCTGAGCGTTTCAATATTCCGGTGATGACCTTTGTAGACACCCAAGGTGCTTACCCTGGTATTGGTGCAGAAGAGCGCGGACAAGCGCAAGCGATTGCAGAGAGCATCGCTGTATTCTCTAGCCTGAAAGTGCCTGTGATTGTGACTATCATTGGTGAAGGCGGTTCAGGAGGTGCATTGGCAATTGGTGTCGGTGATAAAGTAAATATGCTACAAAACAGCATTTACTCAGTGATCTCGCCAGAAGGCTGTGCTTCTATTCTATGGAAAACCGCTGAAAAAGCGCAGGATGCTAGTGAAGCGCTGAAACTAAACGCCATTAACCTTTATGAATTGGGTTTGATTGACGCTGTTATCGAAGAGGGTGAGGGCGCACATGTGCAACCACAACCTGTGATGAATGCCTTAAAAGCATTAATTACTGAACAGCTCGATGAAATCAAAGATTTAGACCCTCAAGAGCGTTGTGAGCTACGCTACGAAAAGCTAAAGTCTTTTAACTCAGAAGTGATGTTGCCTGCTTAATTAGTTGCTACGGCGCCTTTATCGTTAAGCCACCTAATAATGGGCTTTTAATATTAGAGTCTAAGTCTTAATGCTAAAATAAGAACGTGTCATTTAATGACGCGTTTTTTTTATGACTGTTACTATGTAAAGCTCTTAATATAAAACTTTTAACGCAAGGCAGTAATTAACATAGGTAATTACACAGCTGTCTAGTAATGAATATATCAACACTCAATAACTAAGGCTGATTATGACCAGCAGCGCAATTATCTCGCATCCTATTAAATCAATTGCCGATTTGCCAGTTGATGAGACTCTGGCGACAGCTTTCTTGAGCAGTATGTCAGAGTATAGTGATCAGTTACATGGTCGTCGTCTTTGGCTAGCCTGTAGTGGTGGGCGTGATTCATTGGCACTTGTGGCGCTGTGTGTGCAGCTCTATCGACAAGGTAGATTGCCATGTCTGCCGCAGCTGTTACATGTCGATCATGGCCTACAAGCGGATAGTCAGTACTGGGCCAAGCATGTTACCAATTGGGCGCAAGCGCAGCAGATACCTTGTCGCATTCTACAGGCACAAGTGAATGGACATGATGAACAAGCCGCGCGGCTAGCCCGTTATAACATCATGCGGGCTCATATCAACCAAGACGATGTATTGCTATTAGCGCATCATGCTGATGACCAAGCCGAAACAGTGCTAATGCGCTTGATTCAAGGCGCTGGAGTCAATGGTCTCTCTGGTATGCAGACATGGCGAGTGCAAACGCAAAGTGATCGGCGCAATGTACTGTGGCGACCTTGGCTCACTGTCAGGCGCGCCACTATCAGCGCCTACGCCAAGCGCTTAGAGCTGCCTTATATAGATGATCCTACTAATGACAGCGGCGATAACGTACGTAGCGGTCTACGCCGCGATATTATGCCGGTATTGGCTACGTATAACCCCAATGCCATTGATAATATCGCTCGAAGTGCGCAGCTGTTAAGTGATGCACAGGAAACAGTCAATGCTCAAGCTATGCAGGACATGCAGCAGACGGAGAGTACAGACCTGCAACTTTTACCTGCACAGCGCGTGCTAAATATCGATACGTTACAAAATCTACCTATGTATCGGCAGCGGCAACTATTGCACTATTGGTTGGGTCAAGATGAGCCGTTACCGCCTGCTAAGCAACTCGTCGATGATGTGCTAACTCTCAGTCAACGTGATGACCAAGATCATCAAACAGAACTGTTTTGGCAAGGTCGCAAGCAACCCTATACTGTTCGTCGCTATCGTCAGCAGCTCTATCGTCTGAGCAGCGAGTGGCTATCTTGGCTCAACGTATCGCTGACCGAGCATGTGCTACCATTGCATAAACTAAATTTATCTAATAACTTATTTAGTCATTCAGCTGATAATAATTCAATCTCACTCATCATACGTAGTAGCGATCGTTATATTTGGCAATTGCAAGTAAAAGCAGATGCGCTGAAACAATTGCTAGAAAACAGGGCGGACGGTATAGCACAGCAGGCAGTGTTAAAAGTAGCGCCGCTAGACCGTAAGCAACGGTTAAAAACTGAGATGGCTACGCGCCCACAAGCAGGTAAGAAGCTGTATCAAACGCTTGGGATTCCATTATGGCTACGAGAAAGCTTAATGGTTGTCAGCATCGCTTTTATAAACGACTTCGAAGATGGAAGTGACATGCAAGCTGATATTCCTCTATTACTAGTATCACCATTTGAGAATTGGCTTTTGAGTTCTAATCAGATGGATAGCCATGTTAAAAGCAATCAATTGGCTGAGTACATTAAAAGCAAGCTCAGTCTAAATACAACGTGTTAAAAGTTCGATAGCTGTTTGCTGACTCATTGATTTTTATCAAGTTGATGTCAGATGTGACATTTTTAATTTATCAAACGGTGGTAGTGGCAGTATGATAAACTGAGTGTCGTTTTATATATCAGTATGTTAAGTTGAATACCTTTGAATTTTGTGACTAGGAGACAAGTATGTCGGTATTAGATAATAAAAAAATCAGTTTTATTGGTGGCGGAAACATGGCACAGGCGCTCATTAGTGGGCTTGTGGGTTGTGACATCCAGCCAAATCTAATCACGGTCGCCGATCCTAGCAGCGATGTACGTGAGCAGTTAGCCGCCAAAGGTCTAAATACTGTTGATCCAATGGCTGATCCAAAATCTGCTGTGATCGGTGCTGATATCGTGGTGCTCGCAGTAAAACCACAGATGATGAAAGTGGTGGTAAGTGCTTTTGCAGATGTATTAGACACTCAACTGGTCATTTCAGTAGCGGCAGGCTTATCGACTGATCTTTTGTCAAACATGCTAGGTGGCTATAGCAATATCGTCCGTGCAATGCCAAACACGCCTTCTATGATTCAGATGGGTGCGACGGGCCTTTATGGTACAGACAATATCTCAGCAGAACAGAAGCAGCTAGCAACGGCCGTTATGGAAGCATCAGGTTTGGTCATGTGGGTCGATGACGAAGAGCATATGCATGCCGTTACAGCCGTATCAGGTTCAGCACCAGCGTATATGTTTTACTTCATTGAATCGATGGTCGATGGGGCAGTTGCACTAGGGCTAGATAAAGAACAAGCTTCAGCGCTTGCTATGCAGACTATGTTGGGTGCTGCAAAAATGGCGATGAACAGTGATGATGCACCAGCTGAACTGCGTCGTAAAGTGACTTCACCGAACGGTACGACTCAGGCAGCGGTTGAGTCAATGCAAGCCAATGATATTGGTCGTCAAATCGGCGAAGCCATGCAAGCTTGCTATGATCGTAGCCAAGCGTTAAGTGAAGAGATGAGTAAGTAAACACTGACAAGGTGTGCCGTGAGTGATAACTGACGACACATCTTATGTAATCATCAGCATCTGATAATGACATTTGTCATCCTAGAATCTGTTAATAATGCCACATTGAGTAGCACTTCATGAACAACATGTTATTTCAAATTTTTGATCTGGTCACCACATTCGCTATGATGCTGGTGTTTATTCGTTTTATGTTGCAATTTGCGGGAATGGATGCGAGCAATCCGATGATTGCGCCTGCTTATAAAGCGACGCATATCGTCGACGTATTTGGACGTATTTTTCCGACTGTTGCACAGGGCCGTATTAGTATTGCTGCTATCGTGCTGATGTTTTTGATTCGTCTGATTGATATTTCTGGAAAGGCAGCATTGACGCATAAAGGTATTGCACCTGTACCGCTATTTTTTACAGGTACGACTAGCCTATTGTTAGATTTTTTACGCATGTGTCGCTATTTAGTGATTGGTTCTATCATCGTTAGCTGGATTGTGGTGTTTACCCGATCTGAGCATCCGATTATTGGTATTATTATGAGCTTAGCAGAGCCAATACTAGAGCCATTTCGTCGCATTACACCGAATTTAGGTATGCTCGACTTATCACCAATGGTTGCTTTCTTCGCATTTTATTTACTAGAGATATTTATCGGTGGTTTGACTGCGAGTGTGTTGCCAACCTTGGGTTAAGCCTAATAGGGTCAAATTTAAACACTGCCACAAGAAAGGCGCTTTATAAAACATAGAGCGCTTTTTTTACATCCACTATATACAAAATTAAGATTTTATATGTACGTTAAAAGCTGATGAAGCGATTAGGTATTAATTGAGCTTGAGCGTCATCAGGATGCGGCACGTCGGCTGCCTGTAGCGTTTGAGTAATCCAGCTATCTGCTGCTTGTACAGCATCGGTGAGCGCATCACCCATTGCTAAGCGTCCAGCGATAAAGCTAGCAAGCGAACACCCTGATCCATGGAACTCACCATCTAAGCGTAGCAAGGTACTGTTATGGACCATCTCGCCCTGTATATATAAATATTGCTCTATATCACCACTATCAAAATCATGTGAAGTTTTTACCAGTACAGCATGAGCACCTTGAGCGCATAGCTTTTGAGCACCGGCATGTAAGTCTTGCTCTCCGCTTAGGGCACGTAGCTCATGAGTATTTGGGGTGACTAAGGTAGCATAGGGTAGTAGTTTCCTGAATGCGCTAACTAGCGTCTTTTCATCGCCCAAACTACCACCGCTATTGGCGACCAATACAGGGTCTAAGACAAATGGCGTATTATTATCGATGATTTGATCAGCAAATAGGCTAGTCAACATTGCAATGTTATCAGTGGTACCGAGCATGCCTGATTTGATAGCACTAACAGGCAAGTCATCAAGGACTGCAGTAGCTTGAGCTTTTACCAATGATGCCGCACAAGCCTCAAAGCCAAACACCTGCTGCGAGCTTTGGATAGTGACTGCCGTACACGCGATGGCTGCATGTGACCCTGACTGTCCGATTGCCTCGATATCCGCTTGTAATCCAGCACCACCTGAAGGATCCAATCCTGAAAAACATAGTACGACAGGTCGCATAACAGCTCCTTTTGAGAGATTTTAAAGTAAGTGATAAATACTATAGCCACCTACTACTAAAAAATCTATCATAGTCTCATACTTGTGGATTGGGTATAAAACGTCAGAACGAATGGGTCTAAACTTAATAAGCAGTTTGATCACTATATTTAGCAATAATATGACGCAATTCCCCGTATAAAAATGCAATATAAGTGCTTGTATCTATAATTTTGATAAAAGCCGCATTAAATCTGTAGACAACGCTTGCAATTCGTTTTGGCTTTGTTATAATACTCGCCCACGACATGAGACGTATTGTTAGCATCAATACTATGTTTATAGAAATTTTATAAATGTCTTAAATCGTTAGGTGAAGTGGGTGAGTGGCTGAAACCAGTTCCCTGCTAAGGAACCATACGTGTAAGCGTATCGAGGGTTCGAATCCCTCCTTCACCGCCATTTATTCAGTTGTTATTAGAGTAGTAACGCAATATACTGCGTTAAACATTTTAATAATTATTTCAAAAAATAATTTGTTTTAATTAAAAAAGATGTTGACACAAGCGATATTATCTATATAATGACCAACCTAATTTACTGCAAAAGATATCGTCTTCGCAGTGGATAAAGTGCAAAATACGCGCCTGTAGCTCAGTTGGATAGAGCACTTGGCTACGAACTAAGGGGTCGGGAGTTCGAATCTCTCCAGGCGCACCATTTGCATACTAGCTTAATATAAGCTAAATATTATTAAAATAATCGCCTGTCTTATAACAATTGGCGGTTTTTTTATGTCTATAGCTTTTACCTTTCTACTTATCTATTCTACGACCAACTCTTATGTTTACTATGATTGGATAGTCATCTAGGATAATGTACGATAGCCCCACCATTTACGGTACAATAGCATTATTATTCACTGCTTGCTATGAGCTTGTACCATGTCAAAAAGTCCATCTAAACGTCCGTCCAATACGACTCGTAAATCAAAGCCTCAACCGAGTACGCCTGTACAGACAGATCCTAACGAAGAACCAACTATCGCAAAACCTATGATTCGCGTCGTGGCGATTCTGTATGACGGTATGCTGATTTTAGCGTTATTGTTTTTAGTAGGAACGATACTAACCGTCGTGGGTACGCTATTGACTATGGAGACGGGTACTGAGTCCTCACAAGCAGAGTCGCTGCCGCTTTGGTATCAGAATGCCATTATGACGCCGTCGTTTGTACTAACACTTGTAGCATTCTATGGGATATTTTGGCGTCGCGGTGGTCAGACATTGGGGATGCAGACGTGGCGATTAAAAACGATTAATGATGCAGGTCAGTGGCTAACGTGGGGTCAGTCGTTTAAGCGTATTTTAGCCGCTTGTTTGATGCCGCTGATTTTTGGTATTATTGGCAGTCTTATTGATGGGTCACGCGCCGCCTTATTGGCCAGCGCGTTTCTTGGTTTAGTATTTAACTATGTGTTCTGTCTGTTCAACCCTCGCGGTCTGGCAGTACAAGATATGCTGTCCAACACCATCACCCTAAAGATGCCAAAAGTAGCACATGAAGGGCTATGGCGCGGTTTTAAAAATCGTAAGAAAAAATCGTAGTCTGATTTCATTTAGCTAATAATACAGCTGTATCATTACCTAGCTGGCTCTGTTCACACGGTTATATACTAACGCTTTGAATCAGCCATGCGGTATAGCCTACAAAGAACAGTACCAATGTGGCACCTGACGTACGACCGAATTGACGTTTTGTTGCAAAGGCAAACACGCACAGTGCAACCAGCAATATCGTCAATAGTCCCATTGCCATCACATCACGCGATAGAATGACTGGGTCGGCGGCAATAGGAGTGATAACGGTTGCCAAACCGACAACTGCTAAAGTATTAAAAATATTAGAGCCGATGATATTACCGAGCGCCATATCATGCTCGCCCTTACGGGCTGCTGACAAGCTCGATACTAGCTCGGGCAATGATGTCCCAACTGCGACAATCGTTAAGCCAATGATTAGCTCGCTGAGACCCCATAGCGTTGCCAATTCGACAGCGCCCCAAACGATAGCACGTGAGCTGACTACTAGCATCAGCATACCGATAAATAAGCTCACCAGACCACGCGTTACGCTTGGTTCTAAATTCTCCAAGTTTTCTGAGAGCTCTGAGTCAGCATTAGCCACAACCACATCGTCTTCGTGCTCATGATAGCCTTCGCGTATACTCATTATGATCTGTAGCCCTAAGACGGTGACCAACAATACTAGCAATACGATACCATCAGCTTGGCTCAATGTCCCATCACGTAGCTGCCAAGCGGCGATGATAGTAATCAGTAGCAGCAAGGGCAAGTCGCGCTTTACGATGCCTCTACGGATGATAATAGGACTAATCAACACGGTTGCACCGAGTACCAATGCGATGTTGATAATATTTGAGCCATAAGCGTTACCTAGAGCCAGCTCAGGGCTGCCTTCTACCGCTGCTAGTACTGATACCACCATCTCAGGCGCTGACGTGCCTATACCCAAGATTAAGACACCAATTAAGAAGCTAGGCACACTAAACTTCTTTGCTAGTGCTGTCGCCCCATCAATGAAGACATCGGCACTCCAAACTAAAATTGCTAACCCAATCAGTATTGCAAGCGCGGCCAACCACATCAGTATGTTTCCTTGTATATGATGAAAAATGCGAATTTGATAAATAAAAATGGCATAAAAAAAGCCGAATCTTAATTTAGATTCAGCTTTCCCTTTAGCATCGAGATTTTTAGTAATAATAGCAGCTAATTCAAAGATGTAACTTTGTGTTTATCTTAAATTTACCAAAACCTCACCATCCTGTCATATTAAGCAACTTGTACAGGAATGATATTTGCTGTGTCTTTAACGGTGTTGTCTTCGTTGCAATAGACCAGTTTTGGCTGATACGTTGACGCTTCAACTTCATCAAAATGCGCGTAAGCACAAATGATAACGATATCGCCCAAATCTGCCATATGAGCCGCAGCACCATTTAATGAGATAATACCAGAGCCCGCCTCAGCACGGATAGCATAGGTGCGAAAGCGCTTACCGTTGGTCACGTTATAGATATCAATAGATTCGTTTTCGCGTAGACCAGCAAGATCTAATAGATCACCGTCGATACCGCAAGAGCCTTCATAGTGAAGCTCGGCATGGGTCACACGGGCACGGTGTAATTTGCATTTAAGCATATTAAGTAGCATAGGTTGGTTCCTTGGCGTAACTGATATTAATTAACTAAATCAAAAGGTTAATGGGGATAAAACTGCCAAAATAAAAGGTGGTTATAATTGACCATCATATTATTATGGTAATTTAAAGCCATTAACTTGTGAACGTGCTTTTTCGATATCACCATCCAACAATAATGGGAGTGCTTCAAAAGCAGCTGTCAACGCGCTATCAATCGCAATCTGCTCATTAGGAGATGCTTTAGAGAGAACGTGTCCACTAACTTTAGACTTGTGGCCAGGATGGCCGATACCCACACGCAGGCGATGAAAATCATTGCCAATATGCGGCGTGATATCACGTAGGCCGTTGTGACCACCATGTCCACCGTCTGTTTTGAGTTTGATATTACCAGCTGGAATATCGAGCTCATCATGAGCAATCAACAACTCATCATTTTTGATGCCGTAGAAATTTACCATAGGCACCACTGACTGACCAGATTTATTCATAAACGTCAGCGGCATAAGTAAACGCACATCAGCTCCATGAATCTGCCCACGCCCTGTCACTCCATGAAATTTTTTATCAGGGGAGAGCGTGATATTAAACTGCTGAGCCAAATGATGGACAAACCAAAATCCTGCATTATGACGCGTAAACATATACTGCTGACCAGGATTACCAAGACCGACAATAAGCTTTATGGCCATAAAAACACCTTGCTTGAGTTTGATAAATAGGGGTAGGGTTTGAGGTACTGATAGACAGTTTACTTTCAAACCTTACTTACAAAAACAGCAGGAGATATTCATCACCTGCTGTCTTATTGACTAAACGAGTATGTCGATACGTGACATCAAATCAGATGCAACGTACCGATGGTATATTACTCGCTGTCTTTGTTTTCTTCAGTACCGTCGTTTTGCTCAGTTGCTGGTACTTCGTCAGCATCAACGTCGTCAGCATCTTCATCAACTTCTTCTACTGTTGGTGGCTGCATGTTAACGATAGTACGGTCATGGCCGTCTTCTAGCTCAAGCTCGTGAATTACTACGCCTTCAGGAAGTTTGATGTCTGATAGACGGAACAAATCACCGATTTCCATGCCAGATACATCTACTTCTAGGTATTCAGGAAGTAGTGATGGAATGCAAACGATTTCGATATCAGATACTAGCGTAGATAGTACACCAGCAGCAGCAGTACCAGGCGCATCTTCACGACCAGTGAAATGCACAGGAACGTTCATGTGGATTTTCTGACCTTTTACAATGCGCTGGAAATCAGCATGCATTGGGAAGCCTTTAGCTGGATGGCGCTGCAAGTCTTTGATAACTGCTTGATGCTCTTCACCGTCAACATTGATAGTCAAGACGTGTGAGAAAAACGCTTCAAACTCTAGTGATTTTACTAGTTCGTTAAGCTTGATAGAGATAGCTGTTGGCTCTTCGTTACCACCATAGATGATAGCAGGAACTAAGTTCTGCTTACGTAGGCGGCGGCTCGCACCTTTACCTTGTAGTTCAGCAGCACGATCAACGGCGTTTAGTTCAAAATGATTAATGCTCATGGATATAATCCTATAAAAAAAATGATGAAGTGTCTGGTCATAAAAAAGTGGATTTGCGACCAATCCACTAATACGTGATGATAGCTAATATTATGGTCACGAATAAAACTCGCAATGTCTAAACTTAGCCATTTGCTTATAGCAGCACTTGCTATGATAATTACCATAAAAATAGTTGCTTTTAAGCATGATCAGCACTTTTGATAGCGCTAGCCTAATAAAAACCACTAAAAGGTCAGCACAGGCGCGCATTATACGTGATTCTGTAGCAATAATAAAGACCTACGCAAAATGCCTATACAAAACAAAGCGCCAAGTAAGAATACCTGACGCTCTATTTTTTGACTACCTAAGATGTCTTACTACAATCATTGCTATTCAAAATTACCGCAACGGCTGTTTAAAAAATAACTGTATCAAATTAAGCGTCAAACATTGCACTAATAGATTCTTCGTTATTGATACGGCGTAAGCTCTCAGCAAGCATCGGTGCAATACTTACCTGACGAATTTTGCTACAAGCTTGAGCTTCGACTGATAATGGAATCGTATCCGTAACAACCACTTCATCCAATGCAGATTCGCTGATGTTTTTCAGTGCGTTACCTGATAGGACAGGGTGCGTGATATAAGCTAAGACGCGACGGGCACCATTTTCTTTCAAGGCCTCGGCAGCTTTACACAATGTACCTGCAGTATCGACCATATCATCAACAATAACGCAATCACGGTCACGAACATCACCGATGATGTGCATGACTTGTGATTCATTGGCACGAGCACGGCGCTTATCGATAATTGCCATGTCGGTATCGCCTAATTGCTTGGCCATCGCACGTGCACGAACCACACCGCCTACATCAGGTGAAACAACCATGATGTTGTCATAGTCTTGTTTTTGTAGGTCGTTTAGCAATACAGGTGTGCCGTAGATATTATCTACAGGGATATCGAAGAAGCCCTGAATCTGATCTGAGTGCAAATCAACAGTCATTACGCGATCGATACTGACGATGTTTAGCATGTCAGCGACCACTTTAGCCGAGATAGGTACACGAGCTGAGCGTGGACGACGATCCTGACGAGCATAACCAAAATACGGCATGACAGCTGTGATACGGCCAGCACTAGAGCGACGCAAAGCGTCAGCCATCATCATGATTTCCATCAAGTTGTCGTTGGTCGGTGCACAAGTAGGCTGCATGATAAACACATCTTTACCACGTACGTGTTCTTTGATTTCCACGGCAATTTCGCCATCAGAAAAACGCGTGATGTCAGCTTTACCAAGAGGTATGTGAAGATGATCGGCTACGGTTTTTGCTAATTCTGGGTGGGCATTACCCGTAAAAATCGCCAAATAAGGCATGACAGAAGTCCTATTGATTGACTCAAGCAGCGACCGCTAAGCAGTGACAAACTGCTCAAATTAAGAAAAGAGTGATGAAGGTATTGAAGTATACTATTACAGTAAAAAATGGCAGGGGTAGCTGGACTCGAACCAACGGATGTCAGGATCAAAACCTGATGCCTTACCAACTTGGCTATACCCCTGTAATGTCTAGATTGTGAACAACCGATAGCTAATAGCAACTAATGAGTTGTTTTAGCATGCTGTCACGACCTGTCAGTTATCTAAAAACGGACAAACCGTTTAAAACATAACTTTTCCCTAGCGGTGTCCATTGCGAACTATACCGAAACTGGGATAACGTTGTCAATGACAATAAGATAAGTGGCTGTCTATAAACCGCTTATGCTCGATGTATCTCTAACGCTTCGTACTAAAAAATGGCAGGGGTAGCTGGACTCGAACCAACGGATGTCAGGATCAAAACCTGATGCCTTACCAACTTGGCTATACCCCTATTGTGGCGACCTATTATAAGTAAATTTTCAGATTTTGCAAGTCATTTACGCCTTTTTCTGGTATTTATTCATCATAGGTTGATGCTAGCGCTATTTTAACAAACTAAAATAGGCAATCATACCAATGTCATTGTTTAGATAATAAGAAATTCAAAGGACATATGTCTTTTTTAAGTTGCCAACGATATACCCCGAACAAGGCGCATCTTCAATCCATTTTGCCAACAGCTTTTTATCAGTGATAACGCTTGCATCCAATGGCAAAAACACTGCACTACCAGAGCCAGTCATGCGTGCTGTGCCCATTGCTTTTGCCTCTAACCCCTGTAAATAACTCAAAGCCCCTGTAACAGCAGGAGCAAGGCTCGTGACGACTGGCGTAAAGACATTATGATAGGGTGAAGTGAGCGTTTGCACATAATCAGCGTATTGGCTTCGAATAGTATCAATTGATAGGGGCGTGATATCTCGCTGTAGTTTTGGATGCGCGAACAGCTTGGCAGTATTTACATGAGCGTCAGGCATCAGTACTAAATATTGCTGGTTTGGAAAGTCAATTGTCGTTAATTCCTCACCGATTCCCATGGCAATAGCGTCTTGGCCAAAGATGAATATAGGCACATCGGCACCTACAGTCGCGCCAATTGTAATAAGCTCATCAGAAGTAAAATTAAGCTGCCAAATCTCATTGAGCACAAGCATAGTCGTTGCTGCATTAGATGAACCGCCACCCAATCCTGCGCCCATTGGCAAGTGCTTGTCTAAAGTAACATGCACTTGTGCTAACTGCTCAGGTAAAGGGTTTGACTGTATGGCAGACTCTAGCAGTGCGCGCGCTGCTTTGAAGATTAAATTGTCTTCTATACTAGCAGTGATAGTTTCTGCACCATCTAGTATCAGTAATTGATGACAAAGTCGATTTGCATTTGAATCGTTATCAACCGTAGAAGTCACGGCGTTATCGCTGACCGAAAAATGCAAGTAATCGCCCCAGTCGAGCAGGCGAAAGACCGTTTGCAAATCATGATAGCCATCGTCACGTTTGCCAGTGATGTGCAAAAACAAATTGAGTTTTGCAGGTGATAAACGGGTAATCGTAGAAGCAGATGATGCAGCTATATCTCTAGTCATATTTTTTCATCGCAAGGTACAGTCATAAACAGCTATCTTAGCTAATACTGATGAGCATTTATCAATATTAAAAAAAAGACAATTTAGTGATTAATGGTCATCACCACTTTATTGCCTTGAGGCTGTACGGCGCTGATTTTACTCGGTAACTTGTCAGTACCTTTATAGGTGAAACTGGCTGTCCACTCACCGTTGACGGAGCTAACTAAACGGCTCTGATCATCTAATTGTGGCGCACTGTCTGAAGGTGCTGGGCGACCAGAAATCCAATAAGGCATTTGTGAAATTGGTGCTTGCCAACCAGTTGCTTTCTTTAGCAAAGTTTCGGGATCGTCTGCGGTCAATGTGCCTGTCTTTTCGCTGACTAACGTGGCAGTTTGACCATTGTATTCGATGTTGGTTTTACCAATGCCGAGTGCGCCAATGAGCTCAATGGCAAATCGGTCGTTTTGTTGTCCCCATGCATAAAACGCACTACCACCTTGGGTGCCTGTTGAACCATTCGCAGGTGTTGTTACCCCAATTTTACCCGTGATATTAAAGCTCTCTAGCTTTTTGGGTTGATCAGCGTTTTGACCTTGTACAGTAGACGTTGGCTGGTTGGTCGCGTTGGCTGTTTTTAATGACTGACAGCCAGAGGTAATGACCATCGCTGCAGTTATAGCAGTAAACAGAGCCAGTTTATTTGGTTTATAAGAAGCGATTGATACTGACATAATAGTTCCTCAAAAATGGAGATATAAACAAAGATATTAGCTTAAGTGTTATTTGTTGCTCGGTTATGCACGGCTGTTAGCTTCTTATAACGACCTTGTAATTTATAAATGCTTCGTTATTTATGGGAACCTTGTTACTCATCATGTCTCTATAATAACAAAGCCCAAATCGCAGCTCCAAAATAACTACCATCAATACAGCTGTATGCGATCATTGATATTATGCTGTCCAAACGAGAAGCGCTGCTGCAAGTCGGCGAGCAACGTCTCAACTTTATTATTATCGCCTAATCCTTGATAGGCGCGCAGCAAGAGCGAGCCTGAACGTAAGGTCGGTAGCACATCATAAGGTGTCTGTAGGTAGTCGATGACCTGCTGATAGTTTTCTTTAGCCAGCGCATTACTTGCCAACACATTTAGTGCTTGTAGATGTAGGTCGTTATCATAACGTGGGTCATCATAGCGAATCTGAATAATCGCTGTCGCTAACGCCAGACCTTGCTCTGAGCTGCGTTCATTTGCCAGTAGCAACTGTGCATAGCTCAATTGATAGGATAAGTTACTAGGGTCTAAAGCCTGCAAATGGTTGAGCAAAGTGCGTTTAACGACATAGTCTTCTTTATCATCTAAAAGCTGAGCTCGCGCAAAGAGTAGCATCTCATTATCAGGATATTTACGAGCGGCACGTGTTAGTAGACGCAGCGCTTCATTAGACTCGTTTTGTTGCCATAAGATATCGGCTTGCATAACAAAAGTATCAGGCGCGAAAACAGTGAAGTCTTTACGCAGCTTCTCTAAAGTCGCCACTGCAGCATCAACATTGTTATCAAGCAATTCAAACGCCACTACTTTTCTACGTGCCTCTAACACCAAATCCTCTTGCATAACACTATTGAGATAGTATTTAGCTTGTTCAAACAACTGCTGACGCTCAGCACTGATACCAAGGTAATAATAGGCTTGGTCAAGATAAGCTGGGCTCTTGGCAAGCATATTGAGTAGCTCATCGGCACTAGCGTACTCTTCAATATCTAGACTGACTAAGGCTGCGAGTAGAGTAATCTCAGAATCATCATTGAAACGGCTATGCGCCTCAAGTAATAATTCCCAAGCTTGCTCGCTTTGCTTTAAATCTAATAGATAGCGAATTTCGTACAGATATAAACTTTTGCTATCAGGGTTACGCAAGCGAGCTTGACTGACATAATTGATGACAGTCTCTGCGGTCACGATTTTGCGCAATATGTCTGCTTTTAATGTAATAAAAGGCACATAGTCTGGCTGACGCTCTAGTGCTCGATTGATATGAACGATAGCGACTTCAGGTTCATTAAATTGATAGAGTAACCCTGCTTTTAATACCGACAATGAAGCATTTTGCTCGCTATCTAGTGGCTGCAATGCGGCAAGAAGCTCACGTTTGTCGTCATCGTTATTTGGATAGATACCTATGAGGATTTCACTTAAGTCCGCGCGTGGATCATAACGTAAGATACGGTTTAGAGTTTCACCCGCTAATATATAGTCATGGGCACGTAGGGCCAAATGCGCAACATAGAACCAAGCAGGTACGTGGTCAGGGTTTTGGTCCTGCCATGTCTTGGCAAATTGTAATGAGTCTTCAACCCTTTCACTACGCAAAGACAGGCTAAGCGCCCTCTCAAACACTGCTGTGGCATCTTCTTTAAAAGACTGCTGCTTATAGATAGTGACCGCACGCTGTTTGTCATCGCGATCGGCAGCAAACTCGGCATCTAATAGAGCATATAAGCTTGGTTCGCTAAGTTCAGTCTGCCATAGGCTGGCTGGCGCTAAGCCATCAATGTTTTTTACATTCTCTATGGTAAGTGTATCTTCGTTATAAGGCGTCCCAGTCTCAGCACTATTAATATTCGCTTTTTTATCAGCTACCTTATTATCAGTAGTAACAGATACCTTAGGAATCTTTGCTTCCAACAATGTGTCAGAATGACTGGCATGAACAGGTGTCGTCAAAAACAGGCACACGGCTAAAGACAATGCTAGTTTATACCGTTGACGCAGGCGCTCAATAGCGACATGCAATAAAGCACGAAAGCTAGAGTATTCGCTATAGGAATGTGGTGACCGAGGTAATGAGCCAAAAAAAATCATAGATAGCCGTATTCGCCCGTGGTTTACCTACACAGATAAGGCAAGTTTGTTTTAATCATTGTAAGTTAGATACTGGCATATGTATCAATGACAAACATTATAAGAGTAGACGGATGAGATAAACAATAGCATCCGTGTTACTCAGATATTGGCATGTCTGACTTTAAGAACATGCTAATGGTAACGGTTATGTCGCCAAAGAATGATACTAAGTATGATTAAAAATAGATGTGTATGTTGAACTGAATATTATAGAAATATAACAAGTTAAGATAGAGTAAGCGAGTGATTTAACATTGTATTGTTGATGATAGATCAAAATTCAGCTATTGATTTTATAAATCGTATGAGTAGTTGATTTGTTACATTTTCGACCAGATACAGAGATATGGTTATCATAGATGGGTGAGTGTTAATTAAAGCCTGCAATAATGATATAATAGGCGGTTTTTAGGGTCTTCCTTTTTAGCGCTGTCGTCAAAAACTGTCTTTTAAAAAAATAAGATAGCGTAAAGGGCAACTGAGCGTCATGTTTATGGTCTATCGATAATGAGATTAGTGGTCATTGGGGTCAATCACAAAACTGCACCAGTCGCTCTGCGAGAGCGCTTGGCACTTGTGGGTGACGATGTAAATGTCGCACTCAACCAAATAGAAGCCTTTACTGATGGTAGCGTGATTGTCTCTACTTGTAACCGCACGGAAATCTATGCGCTAGTGCCGCAAACATCAACATCTCAGCACGCTAATAGCCAGTCATCTAATTTACAGTTACTCAATATGCAGGATGTCAAAGCTGCAGGACAGACATCCAACAATGCTTTTAGTAGTAGCATGAATATTTCATCTGCTGCGTTTAGTGCGCATATTACCAAAATCAAAGCGTGGTTAGCTGACTTCAAGCAATTGCCACTTGTTGATATTGATCCTTATCTCTATGTACATCGTGACACTCATGCATTGACCCATTGGTTGAGAGTAGCTGCTGGTCTCGACTCTATGATACTGGGTGAGCCGCAGATTCTTGGTCAAATTAAAAACTCTGTGCATCTGGCTCAAGACCAAAAAGTACTCAGTAATCAGCTAGGCTGGATTATCGATCAAGTATTCGCTGCTGCCAAACGAGTGCGTAACGAGACACAGGTTGGTGCACAAGCTGTATCGCTCAGCTTTGCCGCAGCCAAATTGGTCACACAGATATTTGATGATTTACCCAGTCGCACTTTATTGGTCGTTGCAGCAGGCGAGATGAATCGCTTAGTTGCCACCCATATCGCAGGGCTAGGGGTAGGGCGAGTCATTATCTGTAACCGTAACCCCGAACGTGCCGAAGCGTTAGCGGCTGAGCTACGTGGCCCTAATCGCCGCGTAGACGTTAGACCCTTACAAGAATTACCGCAAGTATTGGCAGAAGCCGATATTGTCAGTAGTTGTAGTGGCAGTATGGATTTGTTGATCGATAAGACAATGACCATACAAGCGCTAAAGCGTCGCCGTTATCAGCCAATGCTTATGATAGATTTGGCCGTACCGCGCGATATCGATTCGGCCATTAGCCGCATTGATGATGTTTATCTGTATTCTGTCGATGACTTGCAGCATGTCATTGCAGGTAATATTGAGCAACGTCGCCAAGCCGCAGTTGATGCTGAGCTGCTAGTGAGTCAACTGGTCGTTGAAATAGATCGCCGTTTTCAGGTTCGCCAAGTCGGCAAAGACATTCAGCAGTACCGCGCGTGTACTCAAGGTCAAGTCGATAAATTGCTGCATGAGTCTATTGCCAAACTGCAACAAGACAATGTCAGTCCAGAAGATATCATCACTGAGCTATCACGACGTCTGACTCAAACATTGACTCATGCACCTTCAAAACTGATGCGCAAAGCCGCACGCGAAGGCGATAGTGAACTGCTAGACTTCGTGGTGTCAGGGTTACAGGATGCTCATCGCGGGCATTGATGTTTTTATCATGGCTTTATAAATCAAAACTTATCAATCAATCTATATCCGCAAATCCATACCAACAAACGCTCGATAGCACAAGTCATATCGTTGCCTGAGCGTATCGTTGTCAACTTTCAGTATCAGTGCTAATATCGAACTCTCATAGATGGCTTAGGTCAGGATATGTGCTGGTGTTTGCTCGTAATATGACTATAAATATATTAACTTAATGTTAGTAAACTTCATCAGTGTTCGTTGTTTGTTTCAAAACAAGAAAATTCTAGACAGCGCAAGACCTCACCATCAAAAATAATAGCATTTGATTATAGTGCTATCTAATCAATGCTGCATATTATCTAATCATACACTAGGAGTGTTCAATGCCTGCATTACGTCAAGATATCGATCCAAACGGCTTATTAGAGTATTCAGTGGTTTACACCGATCGCGCGCTGAACCATATGTCAAAAGCCTTTCAGCAAGTGATGAACGACCTATCTAGTGACCTAAAATCTGTGTATAACGCTGACGCAGTGGTGATCGTTCCTGGTTCTGGCACTTATGGCATGGAAGCAGTCGCCCGTCAGTTGGCAAATGACGAAGACTGCCTAATTATTCGTAATGGTTGGTTCAGCTATCGTTGGACGCAAATCTTAGAAAAGGGCAAAATCGCCAAATCATCTACGGTACTCACAGCTAACCGTGCCGATGATAGTGAGTCGCCAAAGCCGTTTGCGCCAGTTGATATCGGTACGGCTGTTGCCAAAATTAAAGAAGAAAAGCCAGCAGTCGTATTTGCGCCGCATGTCGAAACCTCATCGGGTATTATCTTATCAGACGACTATATCAAAGCGTTGAGCGAAGCTGTACATAGCGTTGGTGGGTTGTTAGTCATTGACTGTATCGCTTCAGGCTGCGTATGGTTAGATATGAAAACATTGGGTATTGATGTGCTAATTAGCGCACCGCAAAAAGGCTGGAGCAGCACACCGAGCGCTGGGCTGGTCATGCTAAGCGATGCTGCTATCAAAAAAGTAGACAGTACTGAATCTGATAGCTTTAGTATCGATCTAAAACAATGGCTAAACATCATGCGTGCTTACGAAAATGGCGGCCATGCGTACCATGCGACTATGCCAACAGATAGCTTGCGTCAGTTCCGCGATGCTGTGAATGAAGCCAAAACAATCGGTTTTGATAAATTGTGTGACGCGCAGTGGACACTTGGTAAACGTATCCGTGAGGTACTAGAAGCCAAAGGCGTTGAGAGCGTCGCTGCTGAGGGGTTTAAAGCGCCTGGTGTTGTCGTTTCTTATACCGATCGTGATGACATGCATAAAGGTAGTGCGTTCGCTGAGATCGGGGTGCAAATCGCTGCTGGCGTGCCACTCAAAGTAGGCGAGCCTGATAACTTTAAAACCTTTCGTTTAGGTCTGTTTGGTTTGGATAAATTGACTGATATTGATGGCACAGTAGAACGTTTTGAAGCGGCGCTTGATAAAGTGTTGAGCCAGTAATTATAGTCATTAAGAGGGCTGATAAAGATAGTTTATTCAAGCTTTCTGTACAACTTTTTTTGAAGCATTTGTAGTTATAAAAAAGACTGAATCATTAGTGTCATGCTAGGTTCAGTATTTTTTTACCCTTTTATTATGTTTTATAATATAATGTATTTTTATAATTTAATACTTAAGTACGTATCCAATGAACTTAATTAGGTAGTCCGTTATGAGTATACAAATAGATTGGCAAGCATTCACGCCGATCTCCTTAGTTGGGGGCTTAATGCTAGGCGTGGCGACGGTTGTTTTACTGTTAGGTATTGGTCGTATCGCAGGTATCAGTGGCATTTTTTCAAGCTTGCTAAAACCCAAGCGTGTAGAGATGTGGCAAGTGCTATTTATACTGGGCTTGGTCATCTCACCGCTGTTATATCAGTTGGCAAGACCGCTACCTGAAGTAGCTATTAGCACCTCTTTGCCACTATTGATTGGTGCAGGGTTATTGGTCGGCTTTGGCACGCGTTTAGGTTCAGGATGTACTAGTGGACATGGTATTTGTGGTAATGCACGGCTGTCTCCACGGTCATTGGCAGCGACCGTCACCTTTATGCTGTTTGGGATTGTGACCGTTTATATCGGTCGTCACGTACAGGGCTTGCTATAGTTCATTCATGACAAATTGTGGAATGAAGACTGATAGTTGGGCTACTGCGCGAACAACATACGATGGTTAATAGAAGATAATAATAGCGAGATACGACGATGCTAAAAAATATAATCGGATTACTAGCAGGATTGCTGTTTGGACTTGGACTATTGGTGTCAGGTATGACTGATCCTTTGAAAGTACAAGGGTTTTTGGACGTATTTGGCAAATGGGATATCTCCCTTGCACTGGTTATGGGCGGTGGTCTGATAGCCGCATTTTTTGGTGTGCGATTGGCAAAGCGTCAACAGAGCAGCTGGATTGGTACACCGATTGATATGCCAAGCAAAACCTTCATTAATAAAAAGCTGCTTATTGGTGCGATGTTATTCGGTATCGGCTGGGGGCTGGTTGGTATTTGCCCGGGACCAGGAATTGTATTGCTCGGTACGGGCCAGTGGCAAGTGTATGTGTTTATTCCTGCTATGGTTATAGGAATGCTAATTTATCAGTGGTTTGAGCCTAATCTTGGCTAATATGATTGGCTCTTTATAATCTCTATAAATAGAAGAGTGCTTAAAAAAAGGTCAGCTACATATAGCTGACCTTTTTGATGGATGGTAATTGATGACAAGACTTAATAAATCGCCGCTTTATTTGGCACTGGCAGTTACTTTTGGCGTTTCGTGTGCCAATGACTTAGCCGCTTGGCGTAGCTCAAATTTTTGTACTTTACCGGTACTGGTCTTGGGTATTTCGGCAAAGACAATATATTTTGGCACCTTAAAACCTGCTAAATGCTGGCTACAATGCTCCATCACCGTATCACGTTGCAAGGTGCTACCAGCGTGAATCTCGATAAAGGCGACAGGTACTTCGCCCCATTTATCATGTGGCGCGGCGACGACGGCACAGCTCTCAATCGCAGGTAGTTTATATAAGACGTTTTCTACCTCGATACTAGAAATATTCTCACCGCCTGAGATGATGATATCTTTCAGCCTATCCATGATTTTGATATAGCCATCAGGATACTTGACACCTAAATCACCTGTTCGGAACCAGCCATCAGCGAATGCTGCTTCGGTAGCCTTGCGGCTTTTTAGATAACCTTTCATTACCATATTGCCACGTAGCGCCAGCTCACCCATCTCTTCTCCATCAGCGGCAACGGGTTCAGTCGTACCTTGCTTAAATACTTCAAACCCTGCCATCAAATGAGAAGTCATACCTTGACGTGATTTCATCTGGGCGCGTGTGGCCACATCAAGCTCATTCCATGCTTCTTGTTCAGCGCAGACCGTTACTGGCCCATATACTTCAGTGAGACCGTAAACATGCGAGATATAAAAGCCCATCGCTTCCATCGCTGCCAGCATGGTCTCAGACGGCGGTGCACCAGCGACCCAACCTTTGACTGTATGGGTGATGGCTTCTTTATACTCTGGTTTGCCGCCTGCAATCATATTGTGCACGACTGGCGCAGAGCAGTAGTGGCTAACTTGATGCTTAGCAATCAGCTGCAATATCAAGTCAGCATCAATCTTTCGCAAGCATACATTGACTCCAGCACGCTCGGCGATGGTCCAAGGAAAGCACCAGCCGTTACAGTGAAAAAGTGGCAGGGTCCATAGATACATGGGATGTTTTGGCATGTCCCAATCTAAAATATTAGAGACAGCATTGAGTGTTGCGCCGCGATGGTGATAGACCACGCCTTTGGGCTTGCCTGTCGTACCAGAGGTGTAATTCAGCGCAATAGCGTCCCACTCATCCAATGGCATCTCCCAGTTATCTAAGCTGTCTGAACTGGCTACCAACGCTTCATAACTCATGTGCCCAAAGCGCTCGACATCGACAGCTTTGTCCGTTGAATGAATGACGGTTAAATCTGGAAAAGTTTCATCGATAGTTTCAGCATGTTCAGCAAATTCACTGTCTAGAATTAAGACCTTTGCTTCTGAGTGCTGCAAACAAAAAGTGAGTGCGTTGATATCAAGTCGGGTGTTCAGGGTACAGAGTACGCCGCCTGACATCGGCACACCAAAGGCGCATTCGACCATCGCTGGTGTATTCGGCAGCATCACAGCGACCGTGTCGTTTTTATCGATGCCCAATTTGCGTAGGCCGTCAGCCAGTTGGCGGCAGCGAGTATAGGTCTGTTGCCATGTCTGAGTAAGGCTATTGTGTTCTAGGTCGTCATAAATGATGGCAGTCTTATTAGGATAAACTTGAGCGCTGCGAATGATAAAATTAATAGGGGTAAGTGGTTGATGATTGGCGGCGTTTTTGCCAAGACCTGTATGGTAATCTGTCATGATGATAGTCCTTTATCGTATTTCTAAAATTCGTCAATACATTAGCTTAGTACAGTAATCTAGCATAGAAACTATAGATATAAGTCGATATTTATCGATTTATATCTTAGCCTAATTTTTAAATGAGATTAAGCTAACGGTATACAATCTAACTCAAAAGTTGGCTAGGTTTTGTGGTGTTTGCTTAACCATATACTGCAGTAAAGCTTGTTACACCGTACCGCTCGTGATAGCAATTAATATAGTGTTCACTCATCAGTCGCTTGTCTGCATAGCTGACAATAATGGCGGTGTGTTACGATATTGATGATGCTAAATCCCGTAGAACCACTATTTATAAAAAGCCGCTTTTAAGAAGCTGTCTCAAAAACTATTCATAAGGAAAATGATATGTCTGCCAGCCACAGTGCCAATACGATCCAAACCGCTAGCACCAATGAACACTATCCGCATTTATTTGAGCCGCTAGATTTGGGCTTTACTACGCTAAAAAACCGTATGGTTATGGGCTCGATGCATACTGGGCTTGAAGATCGTTTTTATAATTACGGTAAGCTGGCAGCGTATTTTGCAGAACGTGCCAAGGGCGGCGTGGCAATGATGATTACTGGCGGTATCTCGCCTAACCGTGAAGGTTGGTTATTGCCTGCTGGCGGAACGATGAATAACAAAGCAGATGTTATTAATCATCAGCGCGTTACCCGTGCTGTGCATAAGCATGACAGTAAAATCATCATGCAGATATTGCACAGTGGTCGCTATGGCTATCATCCTTTTGCCGTATCATCTAGCCCAATCAAGTCACCAATCTCACCGTTTAAGCCACGCAAGATGAGCATTAAAAACATCGAGCAGACGGTAAAAGACTATGCTCGCTCAGCGAAACTTGCCAAGCAAGCAGGCTATGATGGCGTCGAAATCATGGGCTCTGAGGGTTATCTGCTTAATCAGTTTTTATCAAGCCATGTGAATAAGCGTAAAGACGTTTATGGTGGTGACATTCATGGTCGTATGAAATTCGCCGTCGACGTGGTCAAAGCGGTACGCGAGGCGACTGGCGAAGACTTTATTATTTTATTCCGCTTATCAGTAATTGACTTGGTCAAAGACGGTAACGTTATGGATGAAGTCATCACCGTGGCCAAAGCGCTAGAAGAAGCGGGCGTGACCATCATGAACACTGGTATCGGCTGGCATGAAGCGCGTGTGCCGACTATCGTGACGAGCGTACCACGAGCCGCTTTCGTTGATTTCACCGCTGAAATCAAAAAGCATATTAGCATCCCGATGATGGCGGCCAACCGTATCAATATGCCAGAAACAGCAGAAGAAATCGTTGCGAATGGTCAAGCTGACATGATTCAAATGGCACGTCCATTCTTGGCGGATGCGCATTGGGTCAATAAAGCCAAAAATGGACAGACAGATCGCATTAACACCTGTATTGCTTGTAACCAAGCTTGTCTCGACCATACGTTCGAAAACAAACGCTCAACTTGCTTAGTCAATCCGCAAGCCTGTTATGAGACTGAATTGGTCTATAAGAAAACCAAAAAACCGAAAAAAGTCGCTGTCATCGGTGGCGGTGTCGCTGGTATGTCAGCCGCTCATGTGGCGGCCTTACGTGGTCATGACGTGACTTTATTTGAAGCAAAAGACGTGCTAGGTGGTCAGTTTAACTACGCCAAAGTCATCCCTGGTAAAGAAGAGTTCTTTGAGACCATTCGCTACTATATCAATGAGCTTGAGCATCTAGGTGTTGAAATTAAACTGAACACCAAAGTTGATAAAGACATGCTTGAAAAAGCTAAGTTCCATCATGTCATCGTGGCAACGGGTGTCGTACCTAGAAGTCTAGAAGGTAAACTAGAAGGGGCTGAGCTGCCACAAGTCATGAGCTATGCTGAACTGCTGTCTGGCGAAAAAGCAGTGGGTGATACAGTCGCAGTCATCGGCGCTGGTGGTATCGGCTTTGATGTAAGTGAGTATCTCACAGCCAATCATGGTCAGTCGCTGGATGAAATCGGTCCTGAGGGGCTAAAAGATCCAAGCTATCGCCCTGAGCCGCAGTCAATTAGCGAGTGGCGCGAAGAATGGGGCGTGACCAATGATACTGACTATCAAAGTGATGGTGGACTGGTCAGACCACACGCAATCAAACCGATTCGCCAAGTATATTTAATGCAGCGTAGCAAAGGTCGTTTGGGTAGTGGGCTAAACAAAACCTCAGGCTGGGTACATCGTGCGCATATCAAATCTCATGGCGTCATCCAAGTCGCTGGCGTGCAATATGATAAAATCACCAACGAAGGCATCTGGGTCACTAACCCACAAGGTCAAAGCCAGTTATTACGCGTTGATAGCGTCGTTGTCTGTGCCGGTCAAGAATCAGTCGTTGAGCTGATGCCAAATGTGGGTGATGCACCAGACGCGCAATACCATCTAATCGGCGGTGCAAAACTGGCAGCTGAATTAGATGCTAAACGCGCGATTCGTGATGGTGCTGAAGTCGCTGCTCAGATCTAAACTCTTTAGCATGAGTGTTAAATAATGGACGGTGAGAGGAGTATCTCTTGCCGTCTTTTTTAATACAATATATTTTTCTGATAATATAGCTTCAGTTTGGTCTATGATTGTTGTAGGCAAGCGCCTAAAATATTGATTGTATTTTAGGAAAGCTATAACGGTGATATACGTGTCACCATCACTTTCTGCAAAAAACAAATCAGTCCATCTATCCTAGCCCAGCCAGCCTCACTCACTCACTTACCAACTGCCAATATTTTCCATCGAAATCCAAGGCTCAATAGGTTCTAAGTCTTCGTCATTTTGTAGCAGCTCAATTGAGATATTATTGGGGTCTTTAACAAAAGCCATATGACCATCTCTAGGCGGTCTTAATATCTCGATTCCTGCCTGTATAAAGGTGTCGCACTGCACGTATATGTTGTCGACTCTAAAGGCAAAGTGCCCAAAATTATCGCCATTGGTATATTCTCTTTCATCCCAGTTGTGTGTCACCTCAATCTCTGGCGCACCCTCATGCGTTGCTAAAAAGTATAAACTGAATCTTCCTGACTCAGAGTCTCTTTTTCTTAGTAGTTGTAATCCCATAAGATCACAATAGAAAAATAAAGTTTCTTCTAGTTTGTTGGTTCTAATCATTGCATGTAAATACTTCATGAAAATACCTTAGTATTGATGA
>NZ_JBQSVM010000031.1:0-36001 GCF_052376235.1 Psychrobacter sp. AOP7-A1-24
AGCTTTAGTTTATTTAATTCTTATGTGCTTGATACATAAGGATCCCAACCTGTATTATGAACTTAATACTACATAGACTTCATTTAACATAATATACATTATGCGAAAACAAACCAATAGTTTTGATAGTTAAGTATAAAGCCATTTACAACATTCTATTTTATAACTTAACTTAGATTTAATCTTAGTTATAGCTTTCTACTAGCGACAATTATTAAGTAAATGCTCACGTAAAGTTTTTCCGTTCTGAATAAATATCGCCACCTTGCGCCAAGTTAACCCGAACCAAATCTTGCTCAGTTATTGAAAACTTTTTATCTTGCGTATAGTCAGGATCTTGCGAGTTCCAAAGTACATCGTAATCTATATTGCAGGACGTCTGAGTTTTATCAAAATACGCTTGCTGAAGTTGCATGGTCGCTTGTAAGTCCGCATCTGCATATTGCCGCAGTACTATAGAATTACTCATACCTTGATCATCAATATCCTGTTGGTACATTCTAGTGATGGTCGCAATTTTTATATCAGCTATATTACTTTGCTGCTGATCTACTTTTGACACATCCGCTATAGCGTTACCGATAGTCATCAGTGTTATGGTCAATAGCAATGTCAGCGATTTATATGTTGGCATCTCACTCTCTGCGAGTTTTTATCCTATAAGAATTATGGTCTATTACATCATATCTATATTAGGACTTTGCTATATTATCGTATCATTCAGGCTAACTTGTCCAAATATCAATTACATAGCGATTTTATGGTATTTTCTTATACCTCCGCGCAACCATTTATAGTGACATATTTTTCGCTAATAACTGTGCTAAGGATTATCTTATGACGACATTAACTCCCTTTTTGAAGGAAAAATCTACGACATTAGCTTCTAGCAGCCTTATGTTATTCGCTCTAGCTGCTACAGGTTGTCAGTCTACACCTGAGTCCAGTGAAGCCATTATATCTCAACCAACCAGCAGTTTATCAAAACCTAGTAATGTTGATATCAGTCAGCAAACCCTTAGACAGCAAGCGTTACGCATTCAGCAAGCACTGGCCAATGGCGACTATGCCAGTATTGCTAACGACATTCATCCTACACGCGGCGTTCGTTTTTCGATGTATGCTTATGTACGGCCTGAGACAGATAAAGTTTTTAGTCGAGATCAATTTACACAATACTTGCAGCAGTCAAATATTCAATTTACTTGGGGCAAAAAAGACGGCACAGGTGATCCATTAGTTATGCCATTACCTACTTATTTGGATACTTGGGTCAATGCGAGCGTATTTAATAATAATCCTACGATAAGCTTTAATAACAGCCAAGCTATAGGCAATAGTATCAATAACTTAAATAAAATATATCAAAATTCTGATTTTGTTGAGTTTTACAGTAATGGTAGCGAGGAATATGGTGGGATGGATTGGCGTGCGATGCGCTTGGTATTTGATGAATATCAAGGTAAGCGTTATCTCGTAGCAATCATTAACGATCAATGGACGATTTAGAGCGTATAAAAGTGATTAACTGACAAGTTTGTAAGCTGGTTTTTAACGGGCAGCCTGCTTTATCTGCTTATAAATACAGTGTATATTCAAATATAATTATATGTTTTGCAACTCGTTTTTTATCTCAGGTTGCATGGTTTTTGATACGGCTGTTGATATGGTTTTTAATAATATTGTGTATCAGCCCTCTAACGACAACATATTCATAATCAATTTGATCAAAGTTTCTTTTTGACTGGGGTCAGATTCTGCGACCAGTAAGGTTAATGCTGCAAGCCCAGTATTATTGATAACCATATCACCTTTATCATTTAGTAATCGATGGTTACGGTGTAAAAAATCTACGAATAAAAAAGCGCCGCTGCGTTTATTACCATCAGTAAAGGGATGATTTTTTACCATAAAATACAGTAGATGTGCCGCTTTACTCTCGATAGTCGGATACGCAGGCTCACCAAAGACCGTTTGCTCTAAGTTGCCCAATACACTGTCCAAGCCATCACCACGAGGCTTAGCGAACAATTCAGTTGCTTCACCTCTATCTATCAGCTGCGCTTTCAAATTCGTCAGCGCTGCCATCGCCTCAGTCGTACTGGGTAGTATGCCACCATCTTGTCCTGCAGGACTATCAAGCAAACCTTCATCATAGCGCTGCAACCATAAAAACGTCTGCGTATAACGGCTGATAATCTCAACCAGTCCGCGTCCTTCATCGGTTTTTAGCTCGGGGCTTTGCGCGGTTTTTTTGATTAAATTTAACGCTTGTTGTAGCTCGCTTGAGTTTTTATCGAAGCGTTGTTGATTAAGAGTATAACCTTGTACCAAGTACTCACGCAGACGCTGCGTTGCCCAACGTCTAAACTGCACGCCCTGAGGAGATTTGATGCGATAACCTACTGATATAACCACATCTAGGTCATAAAAGGTTACTGGACGATCTGAATTTGCAATATGCATTTTTTGCATATTGCAAATTCAACGACTTCTTCATCGTTTATGGCGTTATTAATATGGCTAGAAATCACTGATTGATCACGGCCAAACAACTCAGTCATTTGAGCTTGTGACAGCCAAACTGTCTCTTGCTCAAAGCGCACATCTACTTGCGCCTTTCCATCAGCACTTTCATAGATCTCTACTGTTGCCATGTCGTCATTTATCGCGTTAATCACCGCAGCTTCCCAATTCCAATATGCTTATGCTGTCTTAAATACAGCTTACTGTCACCATCTCTATAAGTATCACTCATAACGGTGTCTGACGAAAGAACTTTACCATAATGTCATAAATATCTGGATAAGCATCTACCAGTTTTTGTGGCGTTTCAAAAAACACCTCGCTCAAAACGGCAAAAAACTCCGCCGGATTGGTTGCACCATAGCGGTCTAAGCCTGATTTGCGATGTGTTTGAAAGTCTTCGAAATCGCGGCTCATGATCTGTGTCCAGTTTTCAGGATTCATATTAGGTTGCATCGGTGGAAAGCCGTTGGCACGACCATTCATCATATCAAGCTTATGGACAAACTCATGAATGACGACATTGTGCCCATCACGCTCACCTGAGTGCTTGGCATCTTTCCATGAAAGAACAACAGGCCCTCGCAGCCATGCTTCCCCACTACGGTGTTGACTGCCTTCGTGGACGATACCAAACTCATCTACCGTGGCGCTGTCACTTTTGTACGAGCTAGGGTAAATAATAATCGATGACCAGCCAGCATACCACTCAAGGCCTAAGTTCAAGATCGGCAAACACGCTTGCAGTGCAATCGATTGTCTGACAGCATCGGTAATCTCAAAACCTTGTGCACCAGTGATGGATTTATCAGCCAAAAATAGCGTTGCTAAATCAAACAGATGTGACATCTCATCGGTACTCAATCGATCCAATATGATGATACGTTTGGCTGCCTGTTGCCAATCAGCCTGAGTAAATTCACTATTGTCCAGTATACGCTGCTCCTGCCAGTCTTTTATGATGCCAAACATACCTTTATCTCCTCGAATCTTATATCTCACGACATTGAAATAACTCAGCCTAGCATGTACTTACCTGCCAGCAATACACCAATATCGTTATTAAACAGGCTTGATAGCATCCAACTGCACTTCAACCACACGAAGTGCCATCGTCTTCCAATCTAGCTCCAACTCATCGGCAAACACCACATGGTGACTGATACTGACATACCCATGTACGATTGCCCAGATATCTAATGCTATTTGCCGACGTTCCGTCATGCTATCATCTTCTGGTAAATAAGAACCCGCTACTCGAACTAACTTGGAAAACGCACTATCTCTTGCAGCAATAGCTTCTTCAGAGGGCTGATATCCTGCATCAGACTCCCCAAAAATTAGCCGATAATGCGCTTCATATTTCTCGCCTACATTGAGATACCCCAGACACGCTTCTAGCACTTGCTCTTTACTTGCCTTACCCTCCGGAATGACATCCATGGCTTCACGAACGAGATTAAACCCTTCTATGTACAGCGCATCTAGTATGCCTTGTTTACCTTGGAAATGACTGTATATACCGATGGTGGACAGTCCTGCCCGCTTAGATATGGCGCGTACACTTAAGGCATCGCCGCCCCCTTCTAAGAAAAGCTCAGATGCTGCGTTTAGTATTTTGGTTCTAACATCCATTAGGTTCTCACTATGTCTTGACAATTATAACAGCGTTATTCTAGTATATAACACTGTTATAAACAAACGATTATAGATTGATTATGTTGGTAAAATTTAACTTAAGAGTAAGGACGCTATGAGTATTCAACAGCTAGAAACAGATTATTTAATTATTGGTAGTGGCGCAGTAGGTATGGCTTTTGCCGATGTGCTGCTCACAGAGACAGATGCCAACATTATCATCGTCGATAAGCATCATAAGCCAGGCGGTCATTGGAACGATGCCTATTCATTTGTCACCTTACATCAACCATCATCTTTTTATGGCGTTAGCTCGCGTGAGCTTTGCGGCGGTACGATTGATAAGATTGGTCTAAATAAAGGTTTGTCTGAGCTGGCATCAGGTGCAGAAGTCATAACGTACTTTGATAAAGTCATGAAGCACACGTTTTTACCAAGTGGCCGTGTGAAGTATTTCCCTATGTGTGAGTATCAAGGCGACGGTAAGTTTTCATCGTTGCTGTCTGATACTAGCTACGATGTTAAGGTCCATAAAAAAACTATCGATGGCACTTATTTTAAAACTTCCGTACCAGCGACGCATACCCCAAACTTTGAGATTGCAGACGGTGTTAAGTTTGGCCCATTAAATGACTTACCAAGTATGAGTAAACCTCGTGATGGTTATGTCATCATCGGCGGTGGTAAAACAGGTATTGACGCAGTGTTATGGCTATTAGAGAACCAAATTGACCCAGATAATATTACGTGGATTATGCCAAGAGACGCTTGGCTGATCGATCGTCAGAACACCCAGCCTTCTCGTGACTTTTTTGTGCATACTATAGGGGCGCAGGCTACTCAGGCAGAAGCGATTGCTGAAGCTGAAAACATCGAAGACCTTTTTGATCGTTTAGAAAAAGGTGGCGTATTAATGCGTATTGATCCAGATATACGCCCGCAAATGTTCCATGGCGCTACCATTAGCAGTGAAGAGCTTAAGCAATTACGTAGGGTTAAAAACATTGTGCGCAAAGGTCGCATAACTCGCTTAGATATAGACAAGATTTATTTTGGCTATGATAGCATCGCTACCACTCCCTACACCATGCATATCGATTGCTCGGCACGAGCAGTACCAGTGACAGAGACGTACGATGTGTTCAAAGGTGATACCGTGGTGGTGCAAACCATACGTACCTATCAGCCTGTATTCAGTGCCGCATTTATTGCCCACATTGAAGCCAATTATAACGATGAAACCATCAAAAATGAGTTATGCCAAGTAGTGCCAATCCCAAATCATGATACGGACTTTTTGGTTGGGCTTGTTAAGCAAATGCAGAATCAAATGCGTTGGTCAAAAGAGCCTTTACTACGTGAATGGATGATTAATAATAGGTTAGATGGTTTCACTAAATTGGTACGAGCCAGCGAGGATACGCCACCTGAAGAGTTAGCCATTCTTAAACGTCTAAAAGAAGCAGGACCAAAAGCCGCTGCAAACATACCCAAGCTCATGGGTGAAGTCATGCAAATGACGGCAGCACGTCAAGCCAGCACCTCTAATACCTAAAAAGAACAACTGCCAAGGAAGCTATTATGCAAGAATTTCAAACCCACAAAGTAAACCTTACTCAGGCTCGTCTACAAGAGGCGCCGCTACACACTCTCGGTGATGGCGAAGTACGTGTCAAAATCGATCGCTTTGCTTTTACTGCGAATAATGTTACTTATGCCGTCATGGGTGACCAATTACGCTATTGGCAGTTTTTCCCGCCCAATGGCGACGATCCTGAAAAATGGGGCATTATTCCAGTATGGGGGTTTGGCGATGTCATTGAATCCAATAGCGATGCACTACCGGTTGGTGAGCGCTTATTTGGTTACTTCCCGCCCGCCAATGAATTAATCATAACACCCAAGCGAGTCACCCAAACCAGCTTGCTAGATGGCAGTGCCCATCGTGCCGAGCTACCACCTGGCTATAATTTATACCAGCGCGTTAATCATGAACAAGGCTATGACCGCGCCCATGACAATCAGCGCATGCTATTGTTCGTCTTGCACCTAACCTCATTCTGCTTATATGATCTATTGAAGCGTAATAACTGGTTTGGTGCAGAGCAAGCGGTAATTATCAGTGCATCGAGCAAGACCAGTACTGGCTTAGCATACGGCCTAGCTGATGATAGAGACGCACCGCACGTTATCGGTCTCACCTCAAATCGTAATATAGATTTTGTTAATTCGATCAATGCCTATGACAGTGTGCTTAGCTATGACACCCTTGAGCAGATTGATGCGACCAAGCCGACGGTTATTGTAGATATGTCAGCCAACACTGATGTGCTTAGTCGTCTACATAGACACTTAGGTGAAAACATGCGCTACACCAGCAATGTTGGTCTTACACACTGGGACGAACCACGTCATGCCGAAGGTATCATCCAAGAACGTAGCCAGCAGTTTTTTGCGCCCAGTCATGTACAGAAACGTATGAAAGAATGGGGTTCTGAAGCGTTCAATAAACGCTCTATAAGCTACATCATGAATAGCACCGCAAAAACTAGTGAGTGGTTAAAAATCCAAGAACTTGATGGGGTTAATGGCTTGCTAAAGGTTTACAAAGATATCTGCGAAGGCAAAATAGCTGCTGATGAAGGTTTGGTCGTAGTTATGGGTGACAATGAATAAAATGACTGAACTATAAGCGCCTTCCTATAAAACTGTTACCTATTAAGCATTAGTAAAACAAAAAGCAGAGAGCTTATTGACTAAGCTCTCTGCTTTTTATTGCTTCATACATTGACTGAAGATAGGCGCCCTACTCATAATTCTAAAGCTCAAAAGCTGTCGTTTAAATTACGGTTTAATACACCCATCCTTCGTCTTTTAGATAGTTATGCAGCCCTTCGGCGAACTGTCTGTAGCCTGCAGCATTGGCATGAATTTTATCAGATTTCAGTGCATCATCTGACAGTACCGTTGACCAGCCGTCAGAATACAGCGGTACGCCTTCAGATTCTGCAATGTCTTTATATAGTGGATTATCACTGGCTTTGCCAAACAAGGCGCTGGTACTGAGATACGGCTCAGCGATCAGCACAACGTCAATATTTTTGAATTGTAAGGTATCTATAGTCGCGATGATATTGGCACGAGTGGTATCAGGCGCAATGCGTTGTAGTACATCATTACCACCTACACCGAGTAATACCAGATCAGGGTTATGCTGAACAACTTTATTTACTCTATACAACACGTCTGCAGAAGTGTCACCATTGACTCCTGCATTGACGACATTCCATTTGCTTAGCTCTGCTAGTACCGTAGGATACGCTGTTTCATCATTTGCGCCATAACCATAGGTTAATGAGTCACCGAGAGCGACCACCGTACTACCTTCAGGTAAGGCAGTCTGTGTCGGCTCACTACCACAGCCTGTTATACCAACAGTAGCTGCAAACCCAATACCTACCAATGATAAAAACTTCCCACGCATATACATGTCTTTTGAATACCCTATAAGCTATTGTATTATTTACTGGCCAATAAAAAACCGGAGTAAGTCTGTCTATTCAGACTTACTCCGGTTTAAAGGCCTTGAATGCCAGCATAATAACGATGTCACACTCAATTGTTGTGTAATCTACCTCATGACCTGGTACATGGAAGACTCACTGGACTGCACCTAGAAAAAGGCCCTAGTGCATTAGCTCAATCACGATTGCGTGATTGAGCCAGCGAGCTAATGACACTAGGGCCTTTTTCTAGGTATTAGCAGGACTGAAACAGTCTTCCTTGGGTAAAATGTAATGGCTTGACTCGTGGACGACGCAACGTCGCCCCTCACCGTAAACGGTGAAACGCTAAATCTCACAACCCGTTAAGTTTGCCTCATAATAGTTATTATTGTCAATGTATAATTGCAAAAAAATCTAAGCGCGACGTTATATGTCGTAACCCATATGTTTACTTACAAAAGTCCTTGATATTTTCTTTGAAACGCGCTTTTATAGTGCTACAAAATTACGAGCACCGACAAAATAAAAATTAAGGCAAGTTTCTATGAGTCTGTCATTTTCACAAATTCAGCAAGCTTGGCAAGCCCAAGATCCAAGTTTGGTCGATAAATTATGTACATTGGCAACTCAAGCTGATGCGATTCCCGAGACACCCATCCCCGAACGCGAATTGACGTTTGATCGCTTTTTAGACAAGATTCTAAGTCATCAGTTTCGGGAGCAAAACCCAGAAGTACAGTTTGCAGAGCGTGTGGCGATGATTGCCAAACTCGAAGCAGACGAAGGCATTTACCCCTTACCTGACCGTTACAAAATCCATTTAATACTGACTGCGCTGTGGGAAGATGGTAGCGCGTACTCTAGAGCCATTTTAAAACAAGCTATCAGTGAGCTACCAGTTAACTACGGTGTGTGGAAAGGTTTAAAACGTATTTATAAGCAGGCTGAGTTTTCTCAAGATTATGAGATTTTTGGCCAAATAGCCGCCAAGATTGATTTACAACGTTTTGATCAGACGCCTAGCGCCAATGTTAGCTTCGCAACCAAAACGTATATGAGCCTCAGAGCATGGCGATATTTGCGCCAACTGGGGCAGCAAATGCCGATTGGCTATATTGATGCTGCTGTCTGTGTACTCGCCAGCTATGACGAAACCATGACAGCAGGTAGTCCTGAGCAAACGAGCAGCTGGGTGCTCAATCATATTTGCTTCCACAATAGCCTAGATTATGGCGTCAATCGATTTAGCAGTCGCTCCCCTCGCAAGCTATTTGATGCAAAAGGTCGTGCGTTTTCTGAGGCATGGCAACGAGATCCTGAACCACTTATTCAACTATTGGCTATCGCAAAAAATGAGGCGATCAGACAGTTTGCAACCGATAGTCTCAAGCATGACTTTAAAACCCAATTACGTGATGTAAGTAGTGACACGCTGCAATATCTATCGGCTGGTAAGGCGCATAGTAAAGCGCGTGATGAGATGATTGTTTGGCTACTAGAAAACTCACCTAATTTTGAAAAGTCTAAGTTCCAGACATTGGGCTTACATCAAGTCGTACTACAACTACTTCACTCACACTATCCTGCTGCCTATCAATATGCGATTGGCTATGCCAAAAGCTATGCCCAAGACTTATCGCTTACTGAGCTGATGCTACTGGCGATGTCAGATTATGAGCCTGTTAGAACCTTTGCAATCAATAATATATTAAGTCGTGACCCTATTTCAGATATTGGTGTCAATGGTTGGGGGCAGCTACTAGACACAGAGCATCGCCATCAAACCGCTAGCAAACAACTCAGCAAACACTTTACGAGACGCGACTTAACTCCTGAGTGGTTTTTTGAACGGTTGACTAGCAGCAGACGGTACAGTGTTAAGTTTGCCATAAAAAAACTGCCTGAGCTTTATAGTGCTAAAGAGTTAGGATCCGAATACTTTATTCGCGTCGCCCAGCAACTAGATATATCAGCAGCATACGACTTCTCTGCTCATGATGACAGTTACTGCATGCACTTTGCGTTAGATCAGCTTAGGCGTTTGGATTTGAGTCAAATAAATGCTTCAGTATGGCAAGTGCTGTTATTACATCCATTGTCACAATCTACTGTTATCGACTGGATTGATGAAGAAGTGCTATCAGCCGCAGCGCTTGATGTGAGCTATTGGCATGCGCTTGCTTATGAGCCTGATTGGCAAGTATCTGAATATATTGAAAAATTAAAGTCTACTAGTATTATCAATATTATAAGTAGTACTGATAATCAAGGTTTATCCTCTACTTCTGAACCTATCAAGAATTGGCAACAGCAATTAGACTTTGATGAATACTTAGCAGAAAATGTGCGAGATTGGCTGTCTGATGTACGCCGTTTTGCGCCGATAGATCTAGGTTTTGACTGGCTTATGAAGCTAGCACATAGTGAGCAAGCACTCTACCGTGAATTTGCTATTGAGCGTATTAACAAAGGTTTCTTGCCTGCCGATTTTGTCGCATATCTCGATAATAACAAAGGCAGCTCTACTGACAGCACTTCTAGTGATAGCACTACAGGATCGAATAGTGATGCAAATGTTGCTACCGAAGTAGATTTGTCCGGTCAACGGTATTTGTTCACGGGCAAGATGCAAAGCATGACACGTGGCGAGGCCGAAAAAGTCGTGAAAGCAGCTAATGGTGCTATTAGTAGCGCCGTCAATGGCAAGCTAGATTATTTGGTCATTGGGGATGATGGATCACCGCTATATGGTAATGGCCGTAAAGGCAGTAAACAGCTCAAAGCTGAAGGTTTAATCGCTGATGGTGCAGCACTAAAAATCATCTCTGAAACAGCGTTTTTACAAATGCTAAGTGGTCAATCACGAGAAGTGTCCGAAGATGATATTTTTGCAGGTGCCGATGCTTTGTGGCACATGGCAACAGATGATGCTACTGCGCCTATCAGTGAGCTTGCGATCAGCTACCTAAGTCATCATCATGAACATATTTGTATGGCGTTGACAGACAGACCTGTTGATCCTGATGCGATTATCCCTTCTTCGTTCTTCGACGCTGAGCGCGTCATTCCTTTATTACAACAGCGTAACAGCCAGCTGCGAGATTTTGGCTTACTGCTGAGCGAGTATGAGATGGCGATGTGGCAACCAACGCCAGATCTATGGCTCATGATAGCTGAGTCGCCTTATACTGAGGTCACTGAGCTGTTGAAACGTGCGCTTTTAGACGAACCTTCCGTTACCAATCGCCGTTACCACATCCAGCCAACACAACTGAATGCCGATATGTTAAATGCTTTGATTGAAAGCAAAGCGCTAGTCGCTCGCCAAATCGGTATCACGCTGCTACAGCGTCACGCTCACTTCCAAGAAGTGCAGTCTCTATACCAACTGACTCAAAGCACAGACCGTGAAGTACGTTATGCTGCTGTGACCATGCTATGGAAACACTACAAGTCGCGTCACGTGTCTCCAAACTGGCAACCAACCAGTAGCGATAAAGAGGTTGCCCAAGACAAAGACGGCAACACTCAACCAGTCATAGAAGATCAGCCAGTAAAAACAGCAGAGAACTTGCCTGCAGAAGTCGATCAGTTATTAATGCTGCTACGCCGCGGGCTATTTGAGCTGCCGCCTGGTCGTTTGGGCGGTTCGCAAGAACCCAATACTAGTGCCAGCAATAAACAACAACTCTATTCAGATAAAAGTACGGAGACAGCTGATACGGATAGCAATATTACGCTAAAACCTATATCTGCGAGTCGTGCCAAACTGGCATTGATTGAGACTTTTCGTGATGTGGCATTGGCTGATAGTACCTTTGCGGCGCTCATTATGCCGACACTATTCACCTTTACGCACTCAGCAGGCAAGATGGAGCGTCATGCGTGTCTGGTTGCCGTCACACGGTTGTTGCATCGCTATCCTGAGCTATCCAACAATCTACAGACCGCTGCTTCTGCTTAACGGCTTTGGCGGACAGATAACAGATATAGGTAAATACTAGTAAGCTTTTATATCCAAAAAAAGATACTCAAAAAAATATGACGTCACCTCAACTGAGATAACACCATGAAAACAATAACACTCCCCTATTGGGGTCAAATTATTGGCTTAGTCAGTAAAGCCAATAGCACCCAAGCGGCAACTCAAAAAGCAACCAAACAGGATGGGCGCAGTCTTTTTATTACTTGCCAGCAGCAAACCCAAACATCGGCGCCTGTTTTGTACATCCTCGATCAACAAGGTGAGCAATTTAGCTTATCGACGACCGCATTACCTTGTGCGATGCAAGCCATTAGCCAAACAGATGACAGCACTATTGTTATGATAGGTGATGATGGTCATCTTTACCAAACGGACTGGCAAGCCAAAAAAGTTAAAAAGACCAGTGCCAAATCCTTACTTGATACACTTAAGAATAGTGATAGTAAGATAGGACGTGCCGTCGCAATGGCACCACTACAAGATGCCTTGGCTATTTTATATCCAAAACACATCGTGGTATGGCCTTATCAAAACAGTAAGACCAGTAGTACTGCCATCATTGAGCCTTATGCATCTGCTATAGCAATATCAAATAAAGACTCTGTATTGACAGCACTAGCAACGTCAAACGATGGGTCATGGCTAGTTGTGGCAGATCAATCGGGAGATGTTAGCAGCTATCAATGGGCCTCAGATGAAGAAAAACTTAGCTTAAGCAGCCGTAAACAGCTCCATCAAGGTAAAGTAACGGCGCTTTGTTTTGAGCCAGTTGGTCAGTATTTCTTCTCAGCAGGTGCGGACAAATACTTGTACCGCACTCATGTTCAAGGCGATCTACATCCTGTTGATAGAGCCAAGTCAAGCCAGCACAGCGAAATGATCAAGTCGCTTTGTGTGTCAGACACTCGACTGTTTACTACCGCAGATGACAAAATCGTCAAATCATGGGCATTTGATAAAGGTCAGCCAAACAGTTGTAAAGAAGATTTGGTTAAGCCGCAGCAGATTACCGTCGCAAGCTATGCTGACAAGCCTGCCATCATAGTAGTAGGCCTTGACCAAAGCTTACGTTTTATACCAATAGACATCACTCAGAGCAATGCATCAAATAGCAAGCTACTGCCAGTCACTTATATCATAAAAGACGGCTACCACAGAGTTAAACAGCTACTCTCTGATACCTCAAACAATAGCGATGTTGCGTTTAAAGAAGGCTTGGCGCTGCTACAGGCACAAGCAGACAATCAAACGTTAGATCTGGTCAAAAAACTACTTGATGATAGCGACACACTCACAGCCAACCAAGCATTGCAATTGGTACAGTGGGTCGCTACGACGAGTCTTGATAAGACGGCACACGTTTTAGAGCAGCAACTAAGCTCAGCGCACAGTGCAAAATTACGTCTTGCGGCATTTCATGCATTAGCAGACCGAGCCGACTCTACCGCCCGCCCGCTTAGATACTTAGAAGAGGCGTTTAAAAACCGTTACTACGAAGAGGTGATAGCTTCTGCGTTGCAAGGGTATCTAAAAGTGGCCATGCAAGATGCCACAAGCCAGCGCCGAATCTTACCTATTTTGCGAGGTGCGCTGTCACACAGTTTTGCCAACATCCGCAAACAAGCATTGGCGTCTCTTGAGACACTGTTGCCAGATGACAGTCCTCAAGCAGATTTAATGGCATTAGAGTGCAATCAGTCAGACATTGTTCAAGCAGGACTTATTCGCTTGTATCAACGTAATATGCTCAACAATCTTGAAGTATCGCGTCAGCTGATGCTACTACAAAATCATCGTGATACAGAAATTAGGCAAACGGCATTTTACGTCTCATTATTGTCTCAGCCTAAATTGATAGAGGCACTAAAACAGCAAGGTGACACACAAACATTACGCACCCTGACGGATTTTGATGACTTCCGCTTGTTACGAGGTACGCTGCTAGACAATGCTGATAGTACAGCGGCAAATGAGAAGAATGACAAACCATCAGAATCCGATGAGGCAATCCGTTTAACCTTGTCTACACAAGATTTTATCTCGCAAGCAGAGAATACACAGGAATCTAAGAGCAAGAAAGCTAAGCCTGCAAAATCTAAAAAACCTGCCGCTGAGGCGGTAAAGCTCAGCAATGAGACGTTAGAGCCTTTATTACAGAGCTTAAGCAATAGTCACGAAGATATTAGCTTTCGGGCAGCCTATGCGCTGGCTTGCCTACAAGAAAAACGAGCCTTTGGTACGCTAATTAGTCTGATGAGCCATGAGGATAGCACCATCGTTCGTGCTGGTGTCGCAAATGCACTCGGTCATTTAGATATAGACGACGCCAAAGCAGTCCTACCGACATTACTGGATGATAAGGACGCTGGCGTGCGCCAAGTCGCCATGCAAGCTTATGGTAAGTTGGCAGATAGTGTATTGTCTTGGGCAGCCACAGGTTTTGCGTCTAAACATCAAGATATTCATGAGCAATCATTGGCACTGTTTTTAAAGCATGTCACACCAGATAGCTCAAAGAGCAGTGATAAAAGCGCTCAGATGTCGTCAGAGATGACAGATATACTGCTACAAGCCTTAAACAACCCTTTTACTAGTATTCGATTAGAAGTGGTTAAAGTTTTATTAAACCGCCAATTTAAGCAGTCATCTAAAAACACTTCTGACAGCGCTATCGTTGATATTATCAAGCTATTGCAGCAAAGCCTGTTTGAAGATGTACATCAAGTGGCGATAGAGGAATGGCAACAACTGTTGCTAGCGATGACATCGAAACATAAAATGAATAAAGCCAATAACACTGAAGAAACTAATAGTCAAAAGACCAATCAAGCTGTCTTGACTTTGTTTTTTGCAGATACGTTTGCCGCCATTCGTCAGCAAGCGTTTGAGATTGCATTGAAACAGAGCAAGCATCTAGGGTTTGCTGATGTGATGCTAAACGCGCTTGCTAGCCCTTATGCGGATACCAAGCATAAAGCCCTCACCACAGTACAAGCTAGGGCAAATACGACTCAGCTGACACAACTCATGCCAGCGCTCGTTGCTATGTTGGCTGATAACAGTGTTGAGCTGCGTAAGCAAGCATTAACGGTTGCTTTGGCTCTGACAGATTTACAGCCTAATATTTTAGCTAATGACAGTAGCTTAGAAGACAACAACTTAAATGATAGTAGTGTCGATGAAAAAGACAACCATCATGAGGAATTGATTACCGCAGCCCTAAATAGCCCTTATCCTGATATTCAACTGACAGTCGCGCAATTACTCGCCAGTCAATCGCGCCTCTATGCTGACGAAAAACAGGCAGAGCGAAGTGATGAGCAAGCGTACCGAGTCTTTAAGCACTACCTAGAGTTGCCAATGCCTTCTCAAGGTAAAAAAAGTGAAGCGTATACTCAGTGGCACAGTCACGTAGGTCAAGCATTATTTGGCTTATCAAAGCTGGCTTATCCCTCAACATACAACGCGCTTAACTGGTACGATAAATATTTAAACCACCCTGACGCCGATTTTAAATCATTTGCTCCAACACTCACGCTCATGGTGACTGTAAACGATATTGATCTGCTGCTCAAATGGCAAAAAGATGAGCGCGACATTATCAGTCAATCAGCCAGTTTAGGTTTGGCTATTTTAGGTGATGCTCGCGGGCAGCACTTTCTCACTCATAAGAGAAACGGCACAGACAATATCAGCAACCTAGTTTCACCGATGACGCCGACTCATTGGCTACAAGCACAGTATGGCTTAGGTATTACACATGCACGGCAATTACAGCCTTTATTTGAGTCAGAGTCTTATGCAGTAGCAGTCAGACTGCTATTGATATTCACTGACTTGCAAGATAACCTGCAAGACTCGGCAGCGACTGCTGCTAAGCCCAATCGACTGATAGAAGCACTAAGTTTTGCGGATAATGACACGGCAGTAGTCTATGCCAATATGCTCGCTCGTTACCCAAATGACGTGCAACAACGTAGTAACCAGCAAGCACTATCGTCAGCATGGCAGTATTTGAGTGATTACTTATCACAGCAATTAGGTGGTATTTTATCGGCTCACTCTGAAGTCATCACGATGATGGCAGATGCTGTACCAAACACAGCAAACAAAGGTGATGTTAAAGGAAAAACCCATAATACGGCCTCTATCCGAGCAAGTATCCTGGCAACCGTCAGTACCGAAAAACTACAACAACTGGCCAGACTCAGTCAACACCAGCAACCACTAGTGCGTGCGCAAACCATCAGTGTCATCTGTCACTTCTCTGAATTATTCGCTTATGAGTATTATGACGACGAAGACGATGTTTTTGAGACGTTGCAGAAGTGGCAGTGTGGTCTGCAGGCATTATTAAGTGCTCACCCCGTATCAGCCTCCATTCAGGATGCAAGTGACTCTTCTACTGACCCACAAGACTGTTTTGAAGTGCATTATCCATATCAGTCTCTTGCCTTTGGTGCTTGGATTGGTGTCATACGTGCAGGCGATGACTATTATGCTGATAGCAGTACCACGGACCAAGCCATACGAGGATTGATGTGGCTGGCGACTCAATCATCGGAGTTGGATACTAATAGCGATGAAGGCTGGCAAGACAGTACCAGTCGCGTGTTGTTACCACTACTGAACCACAGTAGTTTTGATACTCGTGAGTTGGCGTGGGAGTGCTTGTATAAGCTGAACATGCCTGCCAAAAAGCTGGCCGACTATGCCATGAGTACCCCCTACCGTGATATGGTAAAACGCGGCTTGGGTTTATTGTTAGATATCACAAAGGACGAAGCTGTACAGCAGCAGAGTGAAAAATCAGATACAAGTAACGTCAGCAGCAGTGCCAATCAGCAACTCATTGATTTATTAAAAACCAATAATCAGATTTTAGCAGAAGAAGCTTATCATCTGCTAAAAGGTCGCTTAGGTCATCTTCCAGCCAGCTTGCTTGGGCTACAAACCTATTGTCAGTCGCTGCTGCCTCAAATCGTTGCTGAGTGGAAACAAGTCATTGTCACACCCTTTTCAAACAGTCAATCGCCATCAGTGCAACGTCAAGACAAACTGACGTTTTTGCTGCAGGCCATCAAGAGTGATGACTGGAGTGCTAAGTATCAAGCACTGAAGCAACTGGTCGAGTTTTATGACGTACTGTTTGCAGACAGTACGATATTTGATCACTTGTTTGATTTTGCTGAAGATGCTCGGACCAGTGGAGAAAAATATCGTAGCTCGAAGCTACTGTCTAATGCACTCATATCACACCAATACCTCAATAAGAATACTTTAGAAGGGCGTTTAGAGAGCAGCTTTGATAGTGACTTTGATATCACTACTGCTGAACAGGTTGCCAATGCGGCGCACTTTCGATTATTCGCCTTACTTGATGACCCTCACAACAAACAACCTAAACAGATTATTTATTGGGATATTGCTGACCTGCGTAACAAAAAATTGGTTGCACCCTTACTGCAGCGTTTAGAAAATCTGTTTGAGCACACGCCAGAAAAAAATAAAGAAGAGCGTAAATACTTATTTACTACTCTCTTAAAAGTCAGCGGTTACGATCAAAAAATTGAGGATTATTTAGAGGAGCGTGAAGACACGCGTTGGTTACAACGTCAGCACCCAAGAGACCCGCAAGTGCTACTTTCGCTGTTTGTCACGCTTATGAATCATAATGATTATGAGCTTGCCACACAGCTATTGCCATCACTTGCATGGGTAAAGTCGGACGACAGCGATCTATCCTCACGCATTGATACTGCTTTGGCACTCGCCTACGAGCAAATGCCAGCCAACCATACCTTTAAGTTGGTTGAAGCATTGGCATATCGAGCCAAAAGGCGTCACGGCAGCATTGCTTCATTACAAAACGCCCTACGCAATAAAGACGCCGACGTACAATTTGCCGCGGCTGAAGGGCTCGCTAAATGCGGTCATGCTGATGGGGTCAACATCTTGATGGCCACGATCGATTATAACCCTGATGCTGAGTTCCGCAGCTGCAGTGTGTTAGCTATTGGCGAGCTACTAGGCAGCAGTGACAGTGACAATCAAGACCAAAACCAAAGTCAAAGTGCTAACTCGCCTAATGATAACGCGGCTAATGACAGCGCGCCTGTGAACAATGCTGATAAAAACTTACAGACTCATACCTTATACAAAGCCTATGATAAGTTGATCAAACTGGCCGAAGACGACGAGCACTACTTACAAGACGTGGCTAGTGAAGCCTTGGGTCGCCTTGCACAAGGTGGTGACTTTGAGCATAGTCCACATATTTTTGAGCTATTAAAATCGCACTTGTCAGACCCCGCAGTCCATTTCACCAACCCCGCCATTGTCCATTGGCTAAATGGACTGCGCTGGCTCAACACAACGCCTGCTTGGGAACAAATACGCAGCTATATACGCATTCATATCGATAAAGCCATATTCTTCCGTCCACAAAGACATGCGGTATGGCTACTACAGATGAATGATAGCGATGCCAATAAAACATTAATTTTAGATATCTTAAAGCAAAACAACTTAGATCGTGATGTGCTTATGGTGGCTTACACTGCGGCACAGAAAACGTGGGGCAGTCTCGCAGCGCAGATTTATCCTTATGATTGGGCAGCCATCCAAAGCCATAATGATGACTTTGTAGAAGCAACTGAGCGCTTGAGTCTAAAGCGCATCATTGATAATAGCAGCATCGATGAGCTGGCAACATTCATCACGCAGCATGGTGCGAACTTGCCAGCCGATACCTTGATGGCACTGCAAAATGCCATTATGGCCAAGCAAGATATGCCAACATCACAGCTTACCGTGCTGATTACCAGTAACAACACACTGATACAGCATATTGGACTGTGCTATCTGACTCAGTATCCAACCAGCTATCTAGACAAAGAAATGGTTGCAACGTTGCAGCAGCGTTTTGACGTCGCAAGCGAGCAATGGCATACGCTGATCGATACCATTAACCGCAGTCCGACTACTATCAGCAACAACCAGTGGATCGAGATGGTTGAACAAGTGGGTGACACTATCAAACAACTGGTTTGGCTAATCATGCGTCATGTGACCATCAAAACTGCCAAAGGAGCTGTCGATAAAGTGGCGGTTAAGCAGATCTCAGCAATGCTTGATTGGCTCAATAAAGCGCGTCAACCATTGACTACCACCTCTATTCCATTACTGTCTACTACCGTCAGCGATTGGTGGCAGCAAGCACTGCTAGCATTACTGGCCAGACCTGTCGCTGAAGATAAGATGCTGTCAGGTATCGTAGCGACGTTGAGCGCTGTATCAACAGCAGCTCAATCGCAGCTCACTTATGACAATCAAACCTTGCTAGAAACGTTGCTTGCTCGTATTGAACAAAGCGGTATATCTACCCCAAAATCCATAATAACTGTGGTAAAAAATGCGCTGAAAAATAAGAGCTCGTCTACCGAGATGCCAATTAATCAGCAGCTACTACAGTGGGTCAGAGCAAAAGATGCCGATGCACTTTATCATTGTGCGAGTAATGACAACATGGAGATGACCGTTCGTATCCGTGCTATCGAGGCACTTGGACAACTACATGATCCAAATATCGAGCAGTGGCTGACGACACTCATGACGCATGAAAATGCAGATATTCAAAAGCTTGCTTATAAAGTAATGCGTCGCTGGCAGCGTGCCATGGTACGAGCGCAGCAAAAGCGTCCATTATCATCTGGCAAACTGTCATCTGGCAATACAGAGTCGCAATCTAGCTCTACCCAAGTAACACAAAATAGTCAGGACAGCAGTCAAAAAAGCAATCAGGGTGAAGGAGACAGTCAATGACTATAGATAACCAATTGGACCAAGCGTCAGAAACAAAGTCAGAAGTAGTAGCAAACACTGATGGCTTGATGATGCAGCTAGACTACGCTGCACCCAGTCAAATCAGCCAAACCGATGCGCAAACGAGCGAGCACACTCAGCATGTAGCACTATTTGCTCAGCTGAATCGATCTGACGTTAACTTCCACGGTAAGGTCAAGTCTCCTCTTGTTTTTCGTGACAGTTTGCTAGCATTGTTTGATGTGGTGAGTAGTGACTACCGTTATGTGCCAAAAGACCGCTCGGCATATACGGTATTTATGCAGATGCGCCGTGCTAGCAGTAATAAAAACCTATTTACCGCACAACGTGATTATTTCACGTGGCTATTCGATAACGACCCACTCGCCTTTTGTATTTTAGATCCGATTATTCAGGTGCACGAGCAAGGCGTTAGCTTTGAGGTATTTAGCCGTGATGAAGGCTGCTATGCTCAATTAACATTGACTAATGAGATTTTTGAGCATAGCACCAAACCGACCATTGGTACCACAAGCATTGATTACAGCGCGGCTTTATTTAACGGTATTGAAAAAATTCGCGACCATCAACAAACGATATTAGACATTGGTCATGAAGCGGTCGGCTTACAGCTACTTGAAACCATACCAGAAACAGACGCAGCAGATACTGATAGCGATGTAGCCAACCTTAGCGTAAAAGAGCAGATCATAGAAAAACGTATCAATGTACCCAAAAGTTGGATCAGAGCGCTGTTACAAGTACAGTCTGCAGGCCAATTACCACAAGACACTATTCATCTTGATCCAATCGCATTGTATAACGTATTGTTTGAGCTGCGTATGCATGCTGATATCAAAGGTAAGCGCCGTGGCCTACTTATTGAGCTCAGGCCTCAGCAGCTGCCAGTGATTATACTAGAGCCTTTTGACATCACCGTTACCAGCCAAGTGAGTCAACAGCAAAAACCCTACCAAGGGCAACAAGCAAAACTAATTCGCTTGTGGGGCCGTAGGCGTCTGAGCTTGCTAAAACGTCTATTACCACATACTGATAGCGTGTCCGTATCACTACTGGGTCAAGGTATGCCAAGCTATTGGACGCTGAAAGGCAAAGGCTTTCATTTTACCTTTGCTATGACCGGCTTTAGTCAAGCCAATTGGTCACAGTCATTAAACTTTGATTTATTGCTACCCAAGCGCCCATTGCACAATATATTAGCTGCTAGTGAAGAAGGTCTTTTAGACAATAATAAATTGGACAGTGACCAAGAGTCTGTAAATGACAGTAATGGCTTGTCTGTATTAATTAAAACACTGGCGAGCACTCCTAGCACCTTAGACGATTTGGTAAAGTCGCTGTCAGCAGATGCTTTGCTGAAATCTGTGCCTGTTTCTCACTCACAAGTGCAGCAATGGTTACTATCAGGTACGCAGCAAGGATTGATTCGCTTTGAGATGGCGACACAGCTGTATCATTACAGGCCATTGACCCAAGCGCCGCTTGACATGGCACAGTTCGCTTATCACAACGAAGCAGAAAAGCAGGCTTTTGATTTGATTGGCCGTACAGATGCTGTGCAAAAATTCACAGTTGAGACTGTCGCTGTCAAAGGTATCACTATCCGTGCAGACATTCATGTCGAAGAAGACAGACGCACTTATCACAGCCAGCTGCAATTAGGCGACGAAGGACTGGTGACCAAAGCAGAATGTAGCTGCCCGCAGTACTTGCAACATCGTCTTACTCATGGTGTGTGTGCGCATCTTATCGCGCTGCGCCTTAGATACAACCAGTACGACCCTAATAACACAAGCAATGATAGCTGGCATGATACTCGAGTCTTGAGTAAACGTGTGCCAAGCAAGCGTCTTAATAAGACTAAAAATACTCAAGCAAACGTACAAGAAAGTGCAAAAATAAAAGCAGCCAACAGTTCGCTTATGGCATTACCTTCTGCAGCAACGCTTGATTTGACTGCCCTAGCTCAACCAGTTGCTCATCTATATCCGAATGAAAACGGTAAGGCGCAGGATTTAGCAGCGCAAGAGAGTTCTATTGCTTATGTTTACATCACTATTGCCCATAAGAAAATCACCATCGAACAAACTATAGGTGGCAAAGAGACGCGCCAACAACTGGCGTTTAATCAACCTGCTCAAGCTAAATCCGCTTTTTTACAACATATTGCCAGATTTGAAGCCAAAGGCTTTATCGAAAACCAAGGGATGTAATGTATGACCACTCAAACAGCAAACAATAATGATTACATCAGTCCTGAGCCAACACCCACTCCTTTCGAGCGTCAGTGGCAACAGCTATGGCAAGACATTGAGCAGGCAGGTGGACGCTACCAATATGTGCAACAGCAACTGGTCAGTCAAGGCTTTATGGTTGATCGCAAACCTGTCGATAACATGAGTCCAAAAGAACGTGAGCGCTATAAAAAAGCCTTAAAAAAGGAAGCCACTGAAGAAAAAAGTCTCAAAAAGGCTGCTTGGCAAGCATATAAAGCACATCACATGGTTTATCTTGGTCGTCATGTATATTGGTCAGATGATACCAGTACTGATAAGTGGGATGTCAAAGACGCCACCAATCGTCTTATCGAAAACAAATTACCACTGTTAAATAAACACCATGAACTTGCAGAGGCTGTGAACCTTACTATCCCGCAATTAAAGGGGCTGTGCTATCAAAGAGAGGTCGCCACCAATCTCTCTTATTCGCATTTTACGATTGCCAAACGCAATGGGACAGCGCGTCAGATATGGTCGCCGATACCGCGTTTAAAGTTTGTACAACGCTGGATTTTGCACAATATTTTGAATAACTTAACAACGCATGGTGTCGCTCATGGCTTCGTACGTGGCAAATCTATCGTGACCAACGCCGCAGTACATAGCAACAGCGAGTTAATTATCAAACTTGATGTTAAAGACTTCTTTCCTAGCATCAGCTGGCGCCGTGTCAAAGGTGTGTTCCGTCATGCTGGCTATCCAGAGCAAATTTCTACCTTATTATCATTACTCTGTACCGAATCCCCCCGTCAAGTGGTACAGCAAGATGGCAAAACTTATTACGTGGCGCTAGGAGACAGAGCCTTGCCACAAGGCGCGCCTACCAGTCCTGCGTTAACGAACATCGTCTGCTTAAATTTGGATCGTCGCTTAACGGGTCTAGCAGAAAAATTGGGTCTACGTTATAGTCGCTATGCAGATGATTTGACCTTTAGTATGCCCGCTGTTGCAGACACCAAAACTAAATCCAAATCAAAAGCTAAAACTAGCACCACAAAAAAACAAGCGGATACGCAGCACAATAAACTGATTGGGCAACTATTAGGATCAGTCCATAAGATATTACGCGAAGAAGGTTTTGCATTAAACAATGATAAAACGCGTGTTATTCGTAAAGGTAATCAGCACAACGTTACTGGCATGGTAGTGAATGGCGACGGTGTCCCAAGAGTCTCACGACAAATCAAACGCATGTTACGTGCAGCGCTTCATAATCTAGAGTCAGGTGGCAAATTGCGCGCGGATGAAACTTTGGATACGTTATCAGGATATGCCGCTTGGATAGCCTCAGCAGAGCCAGAACTGGGACATAGTTATTTGGCTAGAGTCGAGCGCTTGCAAGAGCAGCAAGCGACACCTGCATAGATATTTATTTATAGTTATAAAAAACGAGTATTAGAAAAACTCTATTTCTAATACTCGTTTAAATAAAGCATACTAACGCAGAGCTATTTAACCCAACATGTCATTTTCATTACACCAGTAGAAACGGTGCAGTACGGCTGTCTTTTGATTGAGCAACGTCATATGGTGTACCTTGAGCGACAATAACACCGCCCGCATCCCCTGCCTCTGGCCCGATATCAATAATCCAATCACTATTGCTCGCCACTTGCATGTCGTGTTCAACCATGATGACAGTGTTACCTGCATCGACGAGACCATTTAACTGCGCCATTAGCATAGACACATCAGCGGGATGTAAACCTGTGGTTGGCTCATCCAATATGTATAGTGTGTCGCCTCGCTGCTTGCGTTGTAGCTCAGTGGCAAGCTTGATACGCTGTGCTTCGCCGCCTGATAATTCAGTGGCAGGCTGACCCAGACGTAAGTAGCCAAGTCCAACTTGTAGCAACGCCTCTAATGCACGCAAAACAGGTGCTTCATCGACAAAAAACTCATGAGCCGCTTCAACTGTTAGGTTTAATACTTCAGCGATGTTTTTATCTCGATAAGTGACTGCTAGCGTTTCCTCGTCATAGCGTTGACCGCGACATACCTGACAAGGCGCATAAACACTTGGCAGAAATAGTAGCTCAACACTGACAAACCCTAAGCCTTCGCAATTTGGGCATCGACCTGTTTTGGTGTTAAATGAAAACCTACCAGCATCATAGCCGTGTGCTTTTGCTTGATTGGTCGCTGCAAATAGCTTACGCACATCATCAAACAAGCCAATATAGGTGGCCAAGTTAGATCGCGGTGTACGTCCAATGGCTTTTTGATTAATATTAATAAGACGGCGGACATGCTTCATACCAGCGACGATTTCACCGCCAGTTACTGACTCAAGCTCTTGTTCAAGCAAATCCGCTTCACCGACAGGCGCTTCTGTCACTGTTTTTTGCCCCAATGCTTCGTTAATAAGCTCTACCAACGCTTGGCTAACCAGACTTGATTTACCTGATCCTGATACTCCTGTGACACTTGTCATTACTCCAAGCGGAAACTCAACGTTTAACCCTGTAATATTGTTACGCTCAATATTCGCAAGCTTTAGCCATGCGGTAGGCTGCCTTGTACTAGATTTGGATTGAGCGTTAGACATAGTATTGGCAGAGAGGTATTGCCCCGTGTGCGACTGCTCAACTTCACCAATATCTTCTACAGGCCCGCTATAAACGATCTCGCCGCCATGTATGCCCGCCTTTGGCCCAACATCGACTATCCAATCGGCATGTCTGATAACACTAACATCATGCTCAACGACAAACACTGAATTACCAGCAGCAATCAGCTCGTCTAATGCACTTAGCAAGGCTTGGGTGTCAGCAGGATGCAAACCAGCCGATGGCTCGTCAAGGACATAAACTACGCCAAAGAGTTGCGAGCGAATCTGAGTGGCTAGCCGCAGTCGCTGTAGCTCACCAGGAGAGAGTGTCGGTGTGGTACGCTCAAGCGATAAGTAGCCGAGTCCTAACCTGTTTAATGCTTCAACACGCGAGAGAATATCACTGGCAATACGCTGTGCGACGATAGCTTTTTCGCGATTCGGTGTCTCATCGGCTATCTTAGTGCGAGCAGTGACTTCTAACTTTTTCGCCATTTCAGTCAATGTCAACTGTGACAGCTCACCAATATCCAATCCTGCAAACTTAACTGATAGCGATTCTTTTTTTAGCTTTTTGCCATGACATTCTGGACACTCAGATATTTGCATAAACTGCGAGACGCGCTTTTTGGTACGCGGGCTTTGAGTCGTGGCAAAAGAGTGCAGAATGAAGTTTTTGGCACTGGTAAAAGTGCCCATATAGTTTGGCTTTTCGCCTTTCTCAATCGCATCGCGCGTTTGTTCAATATTGTATTCAAGGTAGACAGGTACAGTAGGCGTCTCATCCGTAAACAAAATCCAGTCGCGTGTCTTTTTTGGCAGCGTGTGCCATGGTTTATCGATATCATAACCCAGTGTGGTCAATATACGGCTGAGGTTCTGACCCTGCCACGCTGGTGGCCATGCTGCAATCGCACGCTCACGAATGGTTTTGGTATTATCTGGAACCAACAACTCTTCAGTGACTTCAAACACACGGCCGATACCTGAACAAGTGGGACAAGCACCATCAGGCGTGTTTGGAGAGAACGCATCCGCGTACAGAATTTCTTGATTTTCTGGATACTCTCCTGCTCGTGAATACAGCATACGTAAGCCGTTCGATATCGTTGTCACGCTACCTACAGATGATCGCACTGAAGGCGTACCCCGCTTCTGCTGTAAGGCGACTGCTGGTGGTAAGCCTTCTATACTATCGACATCTGGCTCATCAACCTGATCGATTAATCTCCTTGCATAAGGGGATACCGAATCAAGATAACGGCGTTGTGACTCGGCAAACAATGTACCAAAAGCTAATGATGATTTTCCTGATCCAGATATACCCGTAAAAACCACTAATGCATTACGAGGTAAATCAACATCAACGTTCTTTAAGTTGTGTACACGCGCACCTCTAACTTGAATATTATCTTGGTCAGGGTTGTAAAGGGCATTTCTTACTTTATTTATTTTATTGGTTGTTTCTTCTAATTTTTTTGAGTTCGCCATAGCGTTATTGTTCCTATCAAATCTTTCTTTGTTCCTAACGAGTTTGGTTTTCTTTGTTCAATTAGCAGAAAGATTAACACGTACTTATATGGTGCTATGGCTAGGCTTACGTATTAATAGCATAGATAGACAAAACAATAACTCAAACTGCCTAATAACTAATAATAAAAAACCCGCATCAACGCGGGCTTTGTTTAGTAAAAAACACTATAGTCGATGCAATTTAAAAGTAGTACCAGGCAACCGAGTGTAGACGTATATTTAATACTTCAAGTGAGGATAACGATGTAATTTAAGATACTGATAACGTAGATATCATGACACGACCAACCGCATCAATTGCGTACTGATATAACCGCCAAATGTCCCTACCGCATAACCTAAAATACCTAAGAACACCCCGACTGGCGCAAGTGATGGGTGAAAGGCTGTAGCGACAATGGGCGCTGACGACGCACCACCTGTATTAGCATTAGAGCCAACTGCCAAAAAGAAGAACGGCGCACGAATCATCCTAGCCACAGCAAATATGATAACGACGTGAATGCTCATCCATAACAGACCAATGAGCAACAAACGCCACTGTGAGATGATACCCGCCAAATTGATTTGCATACCGATCGCAGCAATCAATACAAAGATAAATACTGTACCGATTTTTGATGCACCCACATGATCTAGCCTACGAATCTTAGTGAAAGAGAAGACAACGCCTATTAAGGTAATAATCACCACCATCCAAAAGAATGAGCTGGCAAAGCTATACTGTACTGCCCATTTGTATGGCGCAAAAAACTCTGCAATCTGCCCACCAACAAAGTGCGCTACGCCGACCATGGCAAAGCATAAGCCAAACATCACCATCAAATCATTGATGGTTGCTGGGCGGGCATGATCGCGATCATAGCTTTCGACTGCTTTAATGACCTTGTCGATACTACTGGTATCCGCTCGCAAAAACCGATCTATCTTGTCACTGTGTTTTGCCATCACCAGTATGGCCAATAGCCATAGCGAAGCATTGGTCGCATCAACTAAAATCATCATACCAAATAGATCATCGCTGACCCCAAACAACTCCTTCATCGCTGCTTGGTTAGCTGCGCCACCGATCCAGCTGCCCGCCACTGCTGAAAACCCACGCCATAAGGTATCATCGGTAAACATCGCAGGCGATACCCATTTAGCGACTCCTAAGCTGATAGGACCGCTAATAATAATAGCGACACTGGCAGCAAAGAACATAGCGATCGCTTTCCAGCCTAAGCCCAATATTTTGGGCACATCCATGGATAGTGTCATTAATAGCAAACTTGCTGGCAGCAAATAAGTAGCGGTGAAGCCATAAATCTGCGAACCAACACCATCAGCAAACACACCTAAACTATTTAACGTAGCTGGTATAAAACAGCAAAGCACAATACCCGGTAGAACTGCATAAAACCGTCGCCAAAACTTACCAGGTAAGCCTTGGGTATAAAAAACCAGACCAATAATGGCCATGATGATGCCAAAAGCTAATGGCAAATTATCAATTGCTAAATTTGAGGTGGCAGGCATCAAGGTGCTCCAAGCGTTACAACTGGCAAAAGTCAATCAGTATAGACAAGGCAAAAAAGTCGCGCAATGATAAATACAGAATTACCAGACACAAAAAAGCCAGACACCTAAGTATCTGGCTTTTTTATATTTTTAGACGATTAATGAATCAATGATTTTAATCGTCCAGTCTAACCATATTACGAGTTGTTACCACGGTTGCCACCGTTTGAACGACCTTGACCACGGCTGTCAGAACGACCTGCTGGACGGCCTTGGCTGCCACTTGGACGACCGCGACCACTTGCAGCACGCTCACCACGTGGAACGCCATTGCTATCACCACGGCTTGGGCCACCAGTGCGCTTGCCTTGATACGGCTTGCCACCTGAACGCTCATTTGGTTTGCCAGATGAATCGCGTGACTTACCTTGATAACCGCTATCGTTGCTAGCACGTTGACCAGTTGATGCGCTGTCGTTTGAACGACCACGACCTTGACCGCCGCCATTAGAACGACCTGCATAACCACCGCTTGAACGACCACGGCCTTGACCACCACCGTTAGAGCGACCACGACCACGACCACGGCCTTTACCTTTGTTTTCACTAGGTACATAAGTCTTCTTAGGTTCCATACCTTCGATGACACATACTTCCATCTTACGATCTAGATAGCGGTTGATGGCTGCTAGCTGTGGACGATCGTCCATGCTACATAAGCTGATAGCAACACCAGTACGACCAGCACGGCCACAACGACCGATACGGTGGACGTAGTCTTCAGTCTGACGTGGTAGGTCATAGTTGATAACGTGTGAAATAGCTGGTACATCTAGACCACGTGCAGCAACGTCAGTCGCTACTAGGATTTTACATTTGCCATTACGTAAGTCTTGAACGATACGGTTACGCTTGCTTTGTGGCAAGTCCCCATGTAGGAAGCTTGCTTTATGGCCCGCTTCTTGTAGCTGTTTTGCTAGCTTCTCAGTACTGCGCTTAGTTGCAGCAAAAATAATGATTTGATCCATTTCTTTTTGGCAAACGATTTTGTCAAGTAAACGGTTTTTATGATCAAAATCATCACAGTAGTACACTTTTTCTTCGATGTGTGCAGATTCTACTTTAATAGATACGCGCTCAGGATTCTTAGTGAAACTGGCAGCGATTTTACCTACTGGGCCATCCCAAGTCGCTGAACACATGATTGTTTGACGATCGACTGGTGCTGCACGGAGAATATCACTGATATCATCAGCAAAACCCATATCTAGCATACGGTCAGCTTCATCAAGTACTAGTACTTCTAGGTTTGATAAATCAACGCGGCCCGCATTGATATGGTCAAGTAGACGACCAGGAGTCGCAACGATTACTTGAACACCCTTTCTCAAAGCAGTGATCTGACCGTTGTACGGTGCGCCGCCAACTAGTGGTACACAGAATAGACCACGCATGTCTTTAGAGTAAGTGCGCACGCTGTCATGCACTTGCTGAGCAAGCTCACGTGTTGGCGTTAGGATAAGTGCTTTGGTTAGTTTGTCAAAGCTAGTTGCACGGCTCAAACGGTCAAGTACAGGGATAACAAATGCCGCTGTTTTACCACTACCCGTTTGCGCTGACAACAACAGGTCACGTCCGGCTAAAGCGAAAGGAATGGCTTGTTCTTGGATAGGTGTTGGATTGGTATAACCACTACGATCAAGCGCAGTAAGAATTGGCTTAGCAATACCAAGATCAGTAAAAGTGGTTTTGTTTTCTTCAGTGGCGTCAGTAGCAGCCGCTTGAGTATCAGTGTTTGGAGTATCGGTGTTTTCGATGATGCCGTTTTCAGCGGCGATAGTAGATAAGATGTCAGTCATAGGAATCCTTGGTAAGTATAAGCTGCTGTAAATTCAGCAAACTTGATGCATACCACTGATAACCGTTCACCACGCTGCTCTTATTAGCATTACCGAACAATATGAAATTGTCGATAATTAGAAACCAAGCCAATAGAGCTTAGCGTCTTTACAATAAATGCGTTCGTGCTGTCTGACGTATTTTGGTGGTAGTGCCGAGTGTCTTATCCTTGCTTGATATACGCGTATTATCAATGCTTTGTCCAAAGCAGATAAAGGCAAACAGCAACCAATCTAAACCCATTTTTTGGGCTAGTAGATAAGATATGAGTCAAAAATAACTGATTTTTTAAGAGGTTATTTAAGTACACAAAATCATCGGCAACAATTACTTATGGTCATCCTAGACCCAAAATCGCAGGCGATGTTATCAATCTCATAATTCACGAAAGCCTAAGCTAACGTGGCGACGTAGTATAGCACAATAAAAAATTATATCTAGTCATTTCTTTGGTTGTGGGTGAGACAGTGCGTTACTCATATAAGAGTCTAACCTACTTCGACTATATTTCTTTCAACTGATATTCAGCGAACAAGAGGCTCGCTGGTCACATACTAGCGCACCATTTTGACTTCAGTGACATAGGTAGGCAGTTGCCATGCTCCGCCCACCTCGATTAAACGGCAAAGCCCTGTGGTGCTTTCATGACTTTTTTCAAATGTACGGCCCGTCCAGAGCCAATCCGTTTTGCTCATACAATCACCAATACCGCGACCTTTTTGTACAGAGGTAAGCTTGCCTTTATCGTAGCCAGTAGCACTGGTCGTCACTAACACCGGCTTATAAGGTTTACTGTCATTGATCACCCAAGCTCCTGCGCCAGAGTTATAAGCGCTTGTCCAGCACCCATGTTGCGCCAATAGTTGCGAGCCATTTAGACGACTGATACGCCAAGGTGATTTATCTGATAAGTTGGGACAAACATTATCTGCATCTTTCATCGTACCTTTTACCAACGATGCCAATTGAGAAGACTGCATCACAAACTTTTTGTCCTTGCTATCGTCAGCTTTGGCACTTGGCAAGACAAACCTTAGTACTGGCGCGGCTTTGGGAGGTAGTATACCGCCACTTGACTTAACAGCAGCGTCATTTTTAATAAAAGCACTTGAGGTACCAACACGACCTTGGAACTCATCGGCTTTTAGCATCGCAGCACTAGCACCTTTGTCAGAGACCTGCCAACGTGAATTACGTAAGGCCAACGTAATCTTGCTAGATTTGGTCAAAGCTTCTAACAATGCATTTACCTGTGCTTGAGTAAGCTCAGCATTACCTGCAGCGGCTGAGTATGGCTTAGTCTCACCATAGTCTTTATCATTAATAAACAACGAGATACGATGACGGTTGCCAAGCTGCATTAAGGCTTTAGATGAGCTATCCTTAGCCCCGCCAAGCTTTACTTTACCATCCACACCAGCATTCGCACCTGCGCGGCGTACGAGCAATATAGAAACCGGAAACTCGCTGTTGTTCTCTGCTTGATAACCTGCTAACCGGCACGTACGCGTATTATCACAGGCGACTTGCCAGTCTTGACTAGTAAATTCAGTCGATGTACTCGCTATACTAGTGGTACTAAATAAAGCTGTGCTAAGCGCTGCAAATACAGGTAGTAATATTTTATTTTTCATCATAAAGGTGGATTTTTCTTTTATTTTCTTAGGTATATTTTCTGAATAATGCTCTATAGGGATGTTTTTTAGATTTTCATTAAATTGGGTACTATTATCATATATATTTGAATAGGTATTTGACCTGCTAGCAATAGTTAAAACAGCGTCTTTTAATAGCGACGTATCGTTTATATAATTATTGTCTTTCATAATCATCACCTTTCAGTAGAAAAAGTACAAACACCTGTCTATTATAATGGTGCTCGGCTATCTTAACGCACTAGTGTTTCTATCTGTTATTCTAATGTAGCATTATGTAAAGCTAATAAAAAGACTAAAAAACACTTATATTTGTTTTTATTTATATAATTAAAAAGGCTGATAAATAATCATTTATCAGCCTTACTACTCTATTTGCGCTTTATCGTTATATCCAATTATATTGAGTATGTGGATTAATCGATTGGTTTTAGCTCTAGCCCTACTGCCCGTTTAACCGCAGGACGTTCAGCGATCTTCTTGGCCCAACGCTGCAAGTGTTTATAGTCTTCTACTTGTAAAAATTCTGCTGCATCATAGAGCTTTCCTAATGCCAGCTGGCCATACCAAGACCACACAATCATATCTGCAATGTTGTAATCAGACTCATCGTTGCCGCACAGATACTCGTGATCTTTTAGGTGCGTATCTAATACATCGAGCTGACGCTTAGTTTCCATAGTATAGCGGTTAATGGGATACTCTATAGGTTCAGGCGCATAGGCATAAAAATGTCCAAAGCCGCCACCTAAGAAAGGTGCGCTACCCATTTGCCACATAATCCAAGACAAGCAATCTGCTCTCGCTTTGCCAGTAGCCAACGGTAGGAACTTATCAAATTTCTCTGCTAAATACATCAAGATTGCGCCCGACTCAAAGAGTGCTATTGGCTCCCCAGCTGTATCATCAGAATGATCGACCAAAGCTGGAATCTTTGAATTAGGGTTTATCTCTACAAACCCTGAACCAAACTGCTCTCCTTCAGAAATATCGATTTTGTAGGCATCATATGCTGCCCTCTCAACACCAAGCTCGGCCAGCTCTTCTAGTAGTATATTTACCTTGACGCCATTTGGCGTATTTAATGAGTACAGCTGTAACGGAGCATCACCAACAGGCAGCTCTTTATCATAGCGAGCACCAGACGTTGGACTATTAATACTGGCAAACTTGCCGCCGCTATCTTTGTCTTGCGTCCAAACTTTGGGTGGTACGTATTTATTATTATCCTGACTCATAGTCTCTCCTCGATTTATATTTATGACTGTCGCGAATGTTTACTATAACGAGAACTCATGATGATATTAAAGCTCTCTCTTGTAATCAATGTTGTGTTTCTACTGCTAAAGTAAAAGAAGATGTGCTATCAGTACTCAACAGCTTTTTTGTCTAATTTCATCTCTTGGCATTTTTATTAGCTACTCTTTGCATTGCTGTCTTAGATTAGGGCGTGTTGAACATTCAAATGTGGTGCTGGCAGTGACTATTTTTTAGACAATATGCAGTGAAATTTTTGATGCCTAGTCATTCTAGGTGAAACAATTTCGCCATGTATTGGCAAAAAAGAGTACTGCCCTGAAAGGCTGATGCTAAAATCACCCCAAACGTCGTTACAAGCCTAGTTAAGGTCTCGACATTATCGTCGGCTTGCGCCTAGTTTGGTGAAATTTTAGCGATCAGCAGCCCTAATATTTGAATGTTCAACACGCCCTAATTACTTTGAGTCACTTTTATTATAGGTCAGGCTTTCTTATACTACTCAGTTTGCATAGTGATCTGCTCGCAAATCCGCTATTTTCTTACTTCATAACGAGACGTTCAATGGGACTCACATGGTAACGCTCACCCCGACTCAAGATAAATACCTACCTTACGTACTAGCGGTAGCGCTATTTATGCAAATTTTAGACGCTACTATTTTGAACACCTCATTGCCACAAATGGCACAAGCACTAGGTGAGTCACCACTAAAAATGCAGTGGGCCGTCATCAGCTATGCATTAACTCTGGCGATTTTTATCCCTATCAGTGGTTTTTTAGCAGATAAATATGGCACGCGCCGCGTATTTTTGTCCGCGGTTATTATTTTTTGTGTTGGCTCATTACTGTGCGCTGCGTCGCAAACATTAGATTTTTTGGTTGCCTCACGTGTGGTACAGGGTATTGGCGGTGCCATGATGACGCCTGTCGCTCGTTTGATATTGGTCAAGTCTTATCCGCGCAATAAGCTGCTCACTGTGATGAATTTTGCCGTGATACCTGCGTTGGTTGCGCCACTAGTCGGTCCAGTATTGGGTGGCTATATCGTGCAGTATGCTAGCTGGCATTGGATATTCTTGATTAATATTCCAATGGGTGTGGCAGGTTTTATCATGGGCAAAAAGCTGGTACCAGCACTATTTGAAGATACCAAGCGCCTTGATTGGACAGGGTTTGCATTGTTTGCCGCAGCTGCTTGCGGATTCACACTGGCTGTCGAGTTTGGTTCACAGACGGGTCGCGGAATTTATGGTTTGTTGCTCGGGTTAGGCGCAAGTCTATTGATCGGCGCGTATGTCTGGCATGCCAAACGACGAGCAGCTCCACTGTTTCCACTTAGTTTGTTTGACATTCGCACTTTTCGAATTGGTATTACCGGCAATTTATTCACGCGGCTTGGTATCAGTGCCGTGCCATTTTTACTGCCGTTACTACTACAAGTGGTGTTTGAATACTCGCCTTCGCAGGCAGGTTGGTTGCTTGCCCCGATTGCGGTTGGTGCTATAGGGATTAAACCTTGGGTCAGTAAGATTATTCAGCGTTTCAGCTATCGTAAGGTTTTGGTCTACAATACTTTGTTTATGGGCTCGCTTATCATCGTACTGGCACAGTTTAACGATGCGTCGCAGTGGTTATGGTTTATACCTATCTTGACCATTATGGGTGCGTGCAACTCTATGCAGTTCAGTGCGATGAATACGATTACGATTGGCGATTTACAGGGTACACAGACTAGTAGCGGCAATAGTTTGATGGCGGTTAATCAGCAGTTAGCGATTAGCTTTGGTATTGCCTTTGGTGCTGCTGTGTTGAATCTATTACGTGAGCGCCTGCAAATGGATACGTTATTAGCGTTCCAAACCACTTATTGGATATTGGGTATTTTAACCATTCTCTCAGGGCTTTATTTCCTACGTTTAAAACCTGAGGATGGTCGCGGTTTGTACTAGAGCGTACTTTTAATCGAGACAAGTTTTCTATTAAGTGAGATTTTACATACGACACGTCTCTACTTTGTATAGACAGAAAAAAAGCCAGTATGCGATTGAGTTATCAATCATATACTGGCTTTTTTGTCATGACTCACAATAATGGTGAATACGACTATGCGTCATCATCACTCATTTGCGATTGGATATAACGCTCTACACCAATACTTTCGATCAAATCTTGCTGCGTCTCTAACCAATCGTCATACTCTTCATTGCCATCTTTTAGCGTGACTAATAGCTGGCGAGAGACATAGTCAGACTTAGTCTCACACAATGTGATAGCATCAGTAATGATATCGAACTTTTGTCTCTCAAGACGTAGATTACACTCGATGATTTCTGGTACATCTTCGCCGACCAGTACCTTACCTAGCTCTTGCAAGTTTGGCAAACCGCCTAGCAGCAAGATACGAGCGATTAAATCGTCTGACCATTTCATCTCAGCAATAGATTGCTTATATAATGAATCATTAAGCGCTTCTAGACCCCAATGACGTGCAATACGTGCATGCAAAAAATATTGGTTAATGGCAATCAATGACTGCCCAAGTACTTTGTTTAACGCGCGAATGACTTCTTTATCCCCTGTCATTACCTTTCTCCTTTAATCTTTATTATTTATGCTAAATACTGTGAATGTTATTCATACGTTGGATGATATCAAACAAGATTAGGAGCAACTTCAGCCACTTGGCTTTGTAGGTAGTTCGGTAGACCGATCATGTCGATGAGACGAAGTTGTTGCTCAAGCCAATGCGCATGATCTTCTTCTGTATCTTTCAATTGTTCAACCAGCATCTCACGCGTGACATAGTCATGTTCTGCTTCGCATAGCGCGATACCTTCTTTTAGATGCTTTTGTACTTGGTACTCTAAATCCAAGTCAAACTGCAACATCTCAGGGACGGTAGCACCGATATGGATAGCATCGACAGACATTTTTGGCGTGCCACTCAGCATCAAGATACGACGAATAATATTCTGTGCATGTAGCGTTTCGTCTTCCATCTCATGATGGATACGATCGTATAACTTGCCATAGTGCCACTCAGCATACATCTCCGAATGGATAAAATATTGGTCACGAGCGGCTAGTTCACCACCTAGTAAGAAATTCAAATAATCAATGACTTTCTGGCTACCTATCATAACGAGTACTCCCCTATTTATTTTTACAGATCACTATACATCCACAATTTATTATATATGAATAGCAAAATTGGCAAACTGATCAGTAAAAATCAAAATCAATAAAACAGCTTATAATCTTAGGTAAATATAGTAGCATACAGACGCAATATAGGGTGTAACGTTATGAACTAAGAATAAGATGCTAATTGAGAATTATAATTAGCTACAACTGGCAGGAGACTATTCAACATAGATTATGTTGGTGCAGGAGTGAGGTTACACGAACGCTTGCATCCTACCCTTTATATAGAGTAAATAAGGTTGGATGCAAAATACTGAATATAATTTGTCGTGTTAGGTTTTGTTGTACTAGATAGTGAGAACGTGTGATTAACGGTGTTTAAACGGCATACGCTAGATTATCGAGTTTTGCATGGTGTTCGTCTAAGTAGTCGTTGACCATCGGTTCACAACAGCCACAACAAGTTGCTACGTCAAGGGTATCTTTTAGACCATCGAGTGTATCAACACCTGTAGCGATAGCGGCTTTAATTTGTTTTTCTTTTACGTTGTTACAGATACATACGTACATGGACTGCTCCTCGGCATACTACTATTCGATAATAACGACATATGACACTTATATAAAAAACCTTTCTAATAAGTGCCGTTGATAAACGAATAATTTACTATTTTCTAGCC